>JADLBA010000033.1 GCA_020848015.1 Crocinitomicaceae bacterium
AATTGGAGTTGGCGTTGACAATATGGTTTTTGTGGATGGCAGCGAGATCCCGTCTCCTCGCCTGAACATCCTTCCCGCGCTCCAGCACGATGGGGCGAATTCCTTTTTCGATCAACCGCAGAGCAGCAAAAAGTCCTGCCGGCCCTGCCCCGACGACGACGACACTTTGTTTAGTAGTGAGCAAAGGGAAATCACGCCTCCCCGCTAATGGAGATATTTTTTCCTCTATGGAAAATACTTCGATTCTGAGATTGAATTTTACGGATCGCTGACGTGCATCTATTGACCGGCGAATGATCCGAAATCGAAATTCAGCATCCTGAGAAGTATTTTTTGAAACAACTTTCCGGAGTTCCGACTCATTCCCAAGAATCTCCGGACTAACTTGTATGTCTATAATTCTTGACATAATAAGTTGGTCTATCAACCAAAAATTACTTTAAAAAAAATAAAGCCTGCAGAACTATAGTGCTACAGGCTTTGAATTGTTTTGTTATTACAGGTCAAGCAAAATTCTTTGCAGTGTCACAAAGACTTATGCGTTTTCTGCGGCAATGGATACTGTTGAAGAAGCAGCCTTTTTAAAGGCTCTTCTCTTTCTCCCACGGGTAGTCTTGCCAGTGATATTCTTTGGCTTTCCAGTTTTCTTTTTATTTGCTTTTTTGAGGGCTGCCTTTGTTCCGGATTCTTTATTTTTAGAAGATTTCGGGCCGGGTTTTTTTGCTCCGGGTTTATTTTTTGAACCTGCCGGACGTCCTCTTTTCCCTGCACCCTTTTTCTTTTTTCCCCCTCCAATTGCTCCCACTATTGAAGATATACTGCTGGTAATCTTTGACTTGCGCCCCCTGCCTGTTGCAGCATTTGACAATAGATTGAAGGCATCAATAAGACCTTGTAACTCCTTCTCCCGTGAAGAAATTTCTTTGCGTAAAGAATTTAAAATTTTTATAGACATCACTTAAGTGTTTAAAATGTGTGGGCAAATATAAATTATTGAAATAAAATATCGAAATAAATTAATGACAATAGTTAACTAAATACTTTTTTTAGTTGATAAAATTAGGATGAGATAGAATGAATTATAGAAATAGTAAGATGAAAATGAAATAGAGAGAATTACTTTTCTTTATCTGAGTGGAGAATGATTTTATGAACAGGGCTTTTGCCTGATATTTTAGGGAAGGTGTTTTTCCCAAGTGTAAACGGGGTAAAGTACGTTGAGCAAGGCTATGCTCTCCTATATACAATACGCGGTCGGTTGTACATTCGCTGCAAATTTCAGAAATATGCCTTTGATCAGCAAGAGCGTGATTAAGTATAAAAAATCGGGGTTGTCAAACGATGATCTGAATAATTTATACAGAGCTATTATAAAGCCCCGCCTGATAGAGGAGAAAATGCTCAGTCAACTGCGTCTCGGAAAAATATCGAAGTGGTTCAGCAGTATGGGACAGGAAGCGATATCAGTGGGAGTGACGATGGCTATGGAAGATGACGAATATATCCTTCCGATGCATAGGAACCTAGGGGTGTTCACTGCGCGCAATCTCCCCCTTGAAAAATTGTTCGCACAGTTTCAGGGCAAGATTTCGGGTTATACCAAAGGCAGGGATCGCTCATTCCACTTTGGAACAAAATCTCACCATCTCGTGGGAATGATTTCACACCTTGGTCCCCAATTGGGAATTGCTGATGGTATTGCGCTGGCGAATAAACTGGAGAATACCCCGAAAGCCACTGTTGTTTTTTGTGGTGATGGTGGGGCAAGTGAAGGCGACTTTCACGAAGCATTGAATGTAGCTACAGTATGGGAACTCCCCGTTGTCTTTTGTATTGAAAATAATGCTTGGGGCTTGTCCACTCCGAGCAGTGAGCAGTTCAGGTGTAAACAATTCATAGATAAGGCCATTGGATATGGTATGCCTCAAGAGGATGCTATTCAAATTGATGGAAATAATATCATTGAAGTTTATACAACGGTAAAAAAGATACTGGAGAGTGTTCGTCTGAATCCGCGCCCCGTGATGATCGAGTTCATGACCTTCCGTATTCGCGGACACGAAGAGGCCAGTGGAACCAAATATTATCCCGACGGGCTGATTGAAGAGTGGCAGAAAAAAGATCCTGTAGAGAATTTTGAGGCGTGGTTGATGGAGCAGCGAATTGCGGGAGAGCAATACATTCTTTCGATACGCAATGAAACAAAACAGGAGATCAACGATGCCCTTAAAACAGCCTATGCTGAAAATGATATTGTGCCCGCTACGGAATCTGAAACCGCCGATGTCTATGCAAACTTTGGGAACACCGCTATTCCACCGTTAGAGGATTATAATCAGCAACGATTTATTGATGCAATCAGTGATGCGCTGCGACTTTCAATGGAGCGACATCCCAATCTTGTTCTTATGGGGCAGGATATTGCTGACTATGGTGGTGTATTTAAAGTGACAGAGGGATTTACAAGTGCCTTTGGAAAAGACCGTGTTCGCAATACTCCTTTGTGTGAATCAGCCATTGTTGGCGCAGGTCTGGGATTGTCAATAAGGGGATGGAAAGCAATGGTGGAAATGCAATTTGCTGACTTTGTCACTTGCGGATTTAACCAGATCATTAACAACCTCGCTAAGTTGCATTATCGCTGGGGTGAAAAGGCGGATGTAGTGATACGGATGCCTACCGGTGCTTCTGTTGCTGCGGGGCCCTTTCACAGCCAGAGTAATGAAGCATGGTTCTTTCATACCCCCGGACTTAAAGTTGTTTACCCCGCATTTCCTGCTGATGCAAAGGGGCTGCTCTGCCAGGCTTTTGAAGACCCGAACCCCGTAATGTTTTTTGAACACAAGGCTCTGTACAGGAGCATAGAAGCGGAGGTTCCCAATGGGTATTATACACTTCCATTTGGAGTGGCGAATCTTCTCCGCGAGGGAAAAGATATTACTATTGTTACTTATGGATTGGGAGTTCACTGGGCACTGGATACCCTGAATAAAAATGAAAATATTTCCGCAGATTTGTTGGATTTACGTACTCTTCTCCCACTCGATATGAATGCTGTGATTCAGTCGGTAAAAAAAACAGGTAAACTGATCATTTTACACGAAGATTCTGTAACCGGCGGAATTGGCGCAGAGATCGCCGCCCGGATCGGAGAGGAATGCTTTTCGTATCTGGATGCACCGGTCACCCGTTGCGGCAGCCTCGATACGCCCATCCCTTTCAATGCACAGCTCGAGAAAAATTTTCTCGCAAATTCACGCTTTGAAAAAATGTTGATTGATCTCGTGAAATATTGATAGATTAAATAGGGGAAAAACATATTGCAGATCACTGTAAAATTCAAATGAGCTACCTGTTGTATATTTTCATTCTGATTGCTGCCATTTATGCTGGGCTTTGTGTTGTCTATTTTATTATCCAGGAAAGATTCATTTTTGTTCCAACATTTCTTAGTGAACCTTTTCATAGCAAACTTGCAACACCTGCCGATGAGATATTTATAGATACTCCAAACAGCGGACGAATCCATGCGTTGTTGCTGAATACTCCCGAATCCAAAGGGCTGATTTTTTATCTTCACGGCAATACTGGGAGCCTTACGCGCTGGCAATTCATGGCCGAGGAAGTAGCGGGATACGGCTACGATGTTTTTGCAATGGATTACCGCGGCTACGGGAGAAGCCGTGGGCCAAGAAGAGAGGCTTATATGCACAGGGATGTGGAATTCTGCTATGACTGGATATTGAAGCAACGGAATTATAATAATGTTGTCATTTATGGGCGATCATTAGGTTCAGGGTTTGCCACGAGGCTGGCAGCCAGAAGAAGGCCGTCCCGTCTGGTACTGGAAACTCCTTTTTTCAGCCTACTGGATGTGGCTCGATACTACTTACCATTTCTTCCAACCCATTTTTTGCTGAGATACCGGATGAGGTCTGATCTGCAAATCAAACTCGTAGATTGTCCTACTCATATTTTTCATGGAACACGAGATATTGTAGTCCCCTATTCCTCCGCGTTG
>JADLBA010000034.1 GCA_020848015.1 Crocinitomicaceae bacterium
ATCGGCACCAAAAATACTACGGTAAACATTATCGTCTTTCGATTGAAGGTCCAGCGCTAAGAGTTCGAGAGAGCTAAGGTCTTTGTTCAGATCATCCAACTGTCCATTGAGAAATTTAATTTCTCTTTCGAGTCTTGCGGTTTGTGGGTCTTTAAAAAAAGAAGCATACAGCAGCACGCCAATACCACCAATGACTCCCCCTGCAAGCAAGTAGCGAAGTCCCGTAAAAGTATAGTCGCGCACTGTGTACCTGATCTTTTCAAAGTTCAGGGTTGTGGGATTAAATTTATACTTCAGGCGTGGCATCTGCGGTCAAATTTAACCCACCACGATGAAAATCCTCACAGTAAAAATTCAAAACTGAAAATCAACCGGAAAAAATCCGGAAGTATTACAACAGATTTTCAAACTATAACATATCAGCATTTCTCCTACAGGGTTGAAATTCCGTACGATCAATAGATAAAGAAGAGAAAGAAAAAGAGATAAATCCATAGTATCCCCATGAAGTGCCAATACATACCACCGGCATACAGACTTGCCCAATTGGTTCCGGTGAAATAACCGCGTGATGCGCGAATGAGGTTTACAATAAGATAGATTAGACCAAAAGACAAGTGAATAATATGAACGTAGATGAGGACACTGAGTAATGCCCCCGAAGCGTTGAACGTTGACATCACATCAGCAGTAACCGGTTTCAGTCTGCCGGTGTCTGATGCCATATAGTAATCATCTCCCTCTTTAACGATCTTTTCTCCATGAAATTCGATATAATAATCGTTTCCATACTCACCGGAAATTTTGCCAATAGCATTCCACCGATAGGATTTCTGACCAACTTCTGTTTGCGTTATTGAATAGCCCATACCCTTGTGGGCGAGGGCTTTCCAGCCGATATGTTGAGTAAATACAAATCCGATACCCAGTAATAATGTAATTGCAATTGCACGAACACCTGCCTTTTGCTCGCCCGACTTTACACGCCGCAGGGCATAGATATAAGAGATGCTGGAAAGCACAATCAGTGCAAGGCTGACATACAAAATATTTGGCGGAATAATAGAAACCCAAATCAGCTTGCCATACAAAACGATCATCGCGCTGGTAATGCCGGCAAAAAGCATGACAATCGAGAAAATGATGAACCACATCATCATTTTTTTAGCCCTTATTTTCACATCAGGATCAACTTCTGCAAAAACATCCATTCTGTCTGAATTAATATATGTGTCTTCAGTCCGAGACATTTTTATAACTTATCAATTACATAAAACACCTGCACGAGCGGGAGGTAGAAGAATGATGCAAACATTAATTTCTTTGCGTCTTTTACATCGCAGGTGCGATAGAGTTTGAATGCATACCACGCCATCCACAACCCTGCAACCACAGCTACTGCGGCAGCCATATTCCCAATCATCGGCTTGTGAAGCGGAAATACCCATGGCAGAAGGCTCACTGGCACGAGAAAAAGAGAATAAACAAAAATCTGAAGAGCGGTTCTGCGAGTTCTTCCTTCATTGTATGGCAGCAGTTTGTACCCACCTCTTTCATAATCATCGTGAGCCACCCACGCAATGGCCCAGAAGTGCGGAAACTGCCAGGCAAACTGCATTGCAAAAAGAAATCCTGCCTCCAGTGTGTAATCATTAGTAGCTGCAACATAGCCGAGCATAGGAGCAATGGCTCCCGGAAATGCTCCAATAAAAACTGCAAGATTCGACACTCTCTTCATGGGAGTGTAAATGAACACATACATCAGGAAGGCACTCAATCCGAGTAAACCCGCGTAAAAGCTGACCATCAGCCAAAGCATCATTATTCCGGCAGTAGCGGCTATCAGTGAAATAATCACTCCTTCAGTAATACTCATCCTTCCAGTAGGAAGAGGACGGCTCATGGTTCGGTGCATTAGTTTGTCCCATTCTCTTTCAAATACCTGGTTCATACCATTGCTCCCACCTGAGAGCAGAAAGCCACCTGAGAGCAAGACCAACAAGGTCTGACAGGATGGAGTATCCGTTCCCATAAAATATCCGAGAATCGAAGAAATCACTACGAGGAAACTCAGGCGGGATTTAAAAAGCATACCAATATCCTTCAGCCTGGAAAGAAAGGTTGCCGAATGGCCTGAAATTGTTTCTGACTTCTCCAAAGGTTGGTTTTAATAACGTGGCGCAAAGTTAACCGGAACAATCTGCTGGAATGACTTCACTCCCAAAATTTTCTTGAACATCAAAAAGGAATCAACCAGCTGCATATCAAACTAATAATCAATAACGGGTTCAAGAAGGCCCTGCACACGAATGCCCAACTGAAAATAGTGATCATTCCAGACTCCGTAAAGGTTTTTCTGGAAGCGATATGCATGCACGGCAAAAATCTCCCACCCCTTGAGAAAAGGAAGTGATTTTGAAACCATAAGCTCGTGAAAATTCAATGTACTTTTTATTCCCTGAAGCATTTCATTGTGCAAGTCATAAACGGGATTTTTATATGATCTGAAAATATTTCCACCTTGGTTTCTGAATAGAGAATCCCTACCGAATGATGCCCAGACAAATTTTTCCCTGAAGGTCCATCCTTTATAATCATATCGAAGGATATTGGTCCACTCGCTGAAGTTGGTTCCCTCGGGATGAGCGAGTGGTTGGTTCATCTGCGTCCATGCCTGTATAGGGCTTCCATGTGTGTAGGTAAAA
>JADLBA010000035.1 GCA_020848015.1 Crocinitomicaceae bacterium
TACAGCATTAAGTGGTCTGACCACTGATAATCCACTCGACGGATCAACATCTTGTTACATTCAGGCGGGTGCGGGCATCAAAACCCGCCTCGACTTTCCCCACCTCAGCGACTTTAATAGCCTTGTGGGAAGGACAGTTAATAAAGCAGAACTGGTTATTCCTTTTGAACCAGGAGACCGATTTTATCCACAGGACAAGTTATTTTTGCTATATAAAAACCAGCAGGGATCACTCCAGATACTTCCCGATCAAACCATGCAGACTATCGGAGGAGGAGTCAACCTTTTTCATAACGAATACCGCTTTAATATCAGCCGTTATATTCAAAAAGTACTGAACGATGAAATTTCTCCCGAAGCAATCTATTTACTGAGCAGCTCAGCCGGAGTTTCTGTTAACCGGGTCTTTGCTCATGGCCCGTTATTCAGTTCAGAAGACAAGAGGGAAAATATGCGGCTGATTATCACCCTTACCAATTGAGGTTTTACTTAATTTCGGCGTATAAAATGTTATGGCGGAGACCAGACACACCGTCACCTTGAATAAAACTGATTTTACAATTTAGGATTCAGCAATATGTGTGGAATAGTAGGATATATGGGCGGGCAAGATGCCTATCCAATTTTGATCAAAGGTCTTAAAAGACTTGAATACCGTGGATATGACAGTGCGGGCATCGCTTTGGTAAACCAAGGCGATTTCCGTCTCTACAAATGCAAGGGAAAAGTAGCGGATCTTGTAAATATGGTTGGACAGCTTCCAACGCATGGAACACTCGGTATCGGGCATACCCGCTGGGCAACTCACGGTGTTCCGAACGATGTCAATGCACATCCGCATATTTCAGGAGACGGCTCCCTCTCCTTGATCCATAACGGAATTATTGAGAACTATGCCACCTTGAAAGAAGAACTCGTAAACCGGGGGCACAAATTTCAAAGCGATACTGACACCGAGGTACTGGTACATTTTATCGAGGATGTGAGAGCTACCACAGGAGTTGATCTGTTTGAAGCGGTGAGAGTTGCGCTGTCTGAGGTTATTGGCGCTTATGCAATTGTAGTTCTCGATAATAACAATCCCCAACAGATGATCGCCGCCAAAAAGTCGAGTCCGCTCGTGATCGGTATCGGCGAAAATGGCGATTTTTTTATTGCATCGGACGCTACTCCCATCATCGAATATACAAAAAATGTGGTTTACCTTGAGGATGAGGAGGTAGCGCTGATGGATCGTACATCGGGACTCAAAATTGTAACGATTCAGAACCAGCAGAAGACCCCTTATATTCAGGCGCTCGAGTTAAAACTCGAAGCCATAGAAAAGGGTGGATATGATTCTTTCATGCTAGAGGAAATTCATGAGCAACCCCGCTCCATCAGGGATTCGATAAGGGGGCGGCTCAACTTGCAGCACGGACAGATCCGCATGAGTGGCATTGATCAGCACGAAGACCGGTGGATAAATGCCCGCCGTATCATTGTTGTTGCCTGTGGCACCTCTTGGCATGCGGGTCTCGTAGCTGAATACCTCTTTGAGGAGTTTGCGCGTATTCCGGTAGAGGTAGAGTATGCTTCAGAATTCCGGTACCGCAATCCGGTAATACTCCCTGACGACATCGTTATTTCTATCTCTCAAAGCGGAGAAACTGCTGATACACTCGCGGCGATTGAACTGGCCAAAGAAAAGGGGGCCTTCATCTTTGGTGTCTGCAATGTAGTGGGGTCAAGTATTTCCCGTGCAACAATGAGTGGAGCCTATACCCATGCCGGGCCTGAAATTGGAGTTGCCTCCACCAAAGCATTCACAGCACAGGTAACAGTTCTGTACCAGATAGCTCTCTCCGTTGCGAACAAGAGAGGTACCATCAGCAAAGAAAGGTTACTCCGCCTGATAGCCGAACTCAGTTCGTTGCCAGATAAAGTGGAAGAGGTTCTGAAGACCAACCCTATTGTAGAAACCATTGCAGAGCTTCACAAAGACCATCGAAATGCCCTTTATCTTGGCAGAGGATATACTTTTCCGGTAGCCCTCGAAGGAGCTCTCAAACTAAAAGAGATTTCTTATATACATGCTGAAGGGTACCCTGCGGCTGAAATGAAACATGGCCCTATTGCTCTTATAGATCAGGAGATGCCGGTCTTTGTTATTGCGCCTCAGGGACACTCATACGAAAAAGTGGTCAGCAATATTCAGGAGGTGAAGGCGAGAAAGGGAAAAATCATCGCGATTGTGACTGCCGGCGATAAAATAGTGGCTGATTTGGCCGACCACGTGATTGAAATTCCTAAGACAGACGACAGTTTAGTACCCATTATTTCGGTGATTCCGCTTCAGTTACTCGCCTACCACATAGCGGTAATGAGGGGTTGTAACGTAGATCAGCCGCGCAATTTGGCAAAAAGTGTAACTGTAGAATGATGATTTTCAGGCTAAAAAAATAAATTAACAACAGACCTGTGAAAAACGATGAATTAACGTACATTTGTCCCCGATTTTTTTGCAAAACTTGCACCATTAAAACCCAAAACTCAATTTTATGAAAAAGGTAATTTTATTCTTCGCTTTAGCTCTGGCCACAGTTACTGGAGTCTATGCACAAAAACAAACGGGAGGTGAGAAAAACCTCGAAGTTCAGTTCGCCCCACTTGGTGGCAATCCTATTTCTATCAGCGGTATCCGTTTCCGTATGTTCAACTCAGCCACCAGTGCTATCCGCATCGGTCTTTTTATTGGCGGAACCTCTGACAAAAGCGTTGTAGCTGCTGACGATGACAACGATATTCCGGAACTGATTGATACAGACAAAACCTTCGATGTAACTCTCCGTCCTGGTTACGAGAAACACTTTGCCGGCACTGAGCGCCTCTCTCCGTACATCGGTGGTGAGATTCTGTTCAATATGCACAGCGAAACATCTATTGATGAGGAGTGGAACACTGGAGACGAGCAGGTGGCTACCACAACCATTAAAGATGGTTCTACTACTTTCGGCTTAAACGTTGTTGCCGGTACTGATTACTACTTTGCCAGCAACATCTACCTCGGTGCTGAGATTGGCTTTGGCTTCGCTATGACATCAAACAAAGACACCGTAGAAACACACGATGGATATCCTGATGGTGACGAAGAGCCGGATCCAGTTCCTAACGGAGGCAATTCAGGATGGGGCCCGAACTACAACGGAACTATCCGCTTGGGTTGGTTATTTAATTAATCACAGTCATGATACATAAAAACCTAAATCTTAAAAGCACCGTTGCAGTAGTTCTGATGGCTGTTTCCTCAGCTTTCTTTACTGGTTGCCAGAAGGAGCAGATAGTTGGTGGCGGTAATACTACCTCCCCCACTACTATCAATCTGAACAAAGACCAGAAAAGGATGGTGGGTGATCTTATTCATCGGCTGCCGGTGATTCGTGTGTATGATGAAGTCCACAATCGCTTCATTGATATTGATGCACAAAATCGCGATTTCAGTTTCTCTACTCCCAACGATGGTTGGAATTTCTCCAACACTAATGGCGTGGAGTGGGTAGCTGCTGAGGGCGGTGGAGGATTCCTTTTTATCGATGGCAGCGCTCTCGGAGGCAATACCGGCGGAACAGTTGTTGCCGGAAACTCTGTGCTGGATATAAACTACACATTCTGTTTTTCTGCCAGCGATGAGGCGCTTGGTATGGATCTCTTTGATGTAGGAGGCGATTTTACCTGAGTTTCTGTCGTTCTCGGTATCGGAGGAGATTTTGAAGCTCTTATGAACGGTGAAGTAGAAGAAGGTGAAGATGTAGATTTTACCGATTACTTCTGGGGATTTGCTTGCTATGTAGTCTATGCTGACGTTGCTTCAGGTAACTACGAAGT
Organism: Crocinitomicaceae bacterium; assembly: GCA_020848015.1. Lineage (GTDB taxonomy): Bacteria > Bacteroidota > Bacteroidia > Flavobacteriales_D > Sanyastnellaceae > JADLBA01. The sequence goes on from JADLBA010000035.1 coordinate 3,865, forward strand.
ACTTAACTGGTTTGATGATATGGATTCAGACCCGGATGACCTCGAAGATAAATCTTTCAGCTATGTCCTCGACTTCCAGAATTTCGCCCTCTACTTCTCCAGCGATGGATCAGTCAATGTTTCAGGAGGTAGTATGACCTTCAACGGTGAATACCTCGCTATCCTGGATATGTTCCTCGATTTCGATGGTGATACCGAAGATGTTGACATTGAAGAGGTGAGCGGCTACGGCACAATGGGCTGTAACTGATCCTGAAGTAAACCAATATTTAAAATACCCCGGAAAATTCCGGGGTATTTTTTTTTATTCCTTTTCTCTCATCTTCATTAGTCATAAAGTATTTCCCTGACATCGCCTGAAGTATCCTGCAACATTATTGAGGTTAGCGTTTATGATACCTTAGCGGAAAAATTCAGCTATAAAGAATGAGCAACCGCAGTCTCAAAAAAATCATTGGATATATTCTCAATGGGCTACTCATCACACTGCCCATATTTGCAACCGTCTATCTCATATTTAAACTTTTTACCTGGCTCGATGGCCTGATTCCGCGGCTTATTTATTCAAAAAAAGACCTCGAAGAGTTTGAATCCACCGGGCATACCTTTTGGGGCTGGGGAATACTGAGCCTTTTACTGATTCTCTTTCTCATGGGTTGGATAGGTTCCAAAGTGATAAACGAGCCGCTAAAACGCTGGTTCGATAGACAACTCGACCGCCTTCCCCTTATTAAAACGATCTATAAAAGCATCACTGACCTGCTGGGAGCATTTGTCGGATCGAAAAAAAGATTCAATCAACCGGTATTAGTAAAATTAAGCTATGATCCCGATCTGGAAGCCATAGGCTTCGTAACAGATACCGACCTTTCAGAACTTGGTGATATTCCGGATAAAGTGGCCGTTTACTTCCCGATGAGCTATAGTTTTTCAGGCCATCTGCTATTGGTTCCTGTAAAAAATATTACCCGAATTGAGAGAAATGCAGTTGACGTGATGAAGTACATCGTCAGCGGTGGAGTTGTGGAAATAGAACATGAAGTGCCCCGTGAGCATGGCGAAAAATAATAGGCACAGTCTTTCATTCATCATCTTGGAAACCTTACAATTAACATATAAAAATAAATGCCTGATGTAATGCCTGA
>JADLBA010000036.1 GCA_020848015.1 Crocinitomicaceae bacterium
CTTGAAAAGACTTCACCGTTCTCACCCATTGCATTCACCGTAATCGGTGCAGAAGTTTGGAAACCGCCACCTGAGCCATGAATAAAGTGATACCATTCCCAAGCCTGTGAGCCGACAAAAAAGAAGCCGCCGAGAATCGTTAAGCCCAGCCACTTAATCACTCCCTTTTTATCCATTCGGTGGCCGGCTTCGACAGCCAATACCATCGTTACCGAAGAGATGATCAAAATGAACGTCATCAATGCTACATACATCAGCGGGAAACTTCCTGTCAGTCCTGGCAGAGCATCGAACACTTGCTCACCCACCGGCCATGCATCTGCACTACCATGGCGAATCACACCATAAGCAGTCAGCAGACCACCAAATGTCAACGCATCTGACACAAGGAAGTACCACATCATCATTTTGCCATAGCTGATGCTGAATGGCGATTGCCCCCCGCTCCACAGTTGCTCTTTATCAATAGATTGTGTATGTCCGGACATAGTGACTGTTAAAATTAAACCGCAAGTTTAGTTTAGAAAACGCAAAGGACGAAGCCGCCGCAAAAAAAAATGAGAGGAATTTTTAACCTGGCCACTTAGAAAGAGGGAAAATACCTGCGCTGTTTCGAATCTTTCCCAAAAGCCTCAACAGTAAAATCATTTTTTTTGGGCAAAACATGATTCTCTAAGAAGTTGTTTATTTTTCCATTGATAGAATTGTTATGAGTGGATTTTTGGAGCAGACAAGGCGAAATTTTTATGAATAGTAGCGCCTATTCAGAAAAATGTCAACGAAGTACGCTCCAAAAAGACTCCATAACAAACTAACGAATGGATTTTTAAAGAGCTTATAGATAGATAGATAGATAGATAGATAGATAGATAGATAGATTTTTTGTGTTGAAATATACCCGAGACATACTACATTAGCGAAACATTTAATGAAACGTGTAATGGGTTCTGCCGTTTTCTTGAATGTTAATCGAACTAAATCAGAACCCACCTAAACCCTTTTACTAATGAAAAAAGTTCTATTCTTCCTTGTTTTCGCGGTAATTGCGAATGGCATTTTTCCCCAGGTTAGTATCAACGCCAATGGCACTGCTCCTGCTGCGAGTGCCGGTCTGGATGTGGACTATACCGACAAGGGCTTTTTACCTCCGCGAATGACTACAGCCCAGCGTACTGCTATCTCCAATCCCGCCGATGGTTTAATGGTGTATGACACCGATGCGAGTTGTTTGTTTTTCTACCAAGCCTCAGCCTCTACCTGGGTGAACACCTGCAGCGGCGGCGGGCCTGCCCACTACATCGGCGAACTCTACGGCGGCGGTGTGGTGTTTTGGGTGGACGGCAGCGGCGAGCATGGCCAGATAGTGAGCTTAGTTGACCTGAGTACTTCACAAGCCTGGAGCAATGTTACCAGCACATTGATCGGCACCACTAATAAATGGGACGGTGCGAGCAATACAGCGGCTATTATCGGGCAGAGCGGCCATACCGATAGTGCTGCAAAACTGTGCGACAATTACACCAATGCCGATTACGGCACCGGCACTTTTTCTGACTGGTATTTGCCGAGCCTGGGGGAATTAAATGTATTATGGAATAATATGGTGCCTGTAGCACAAACTCTTGCCAATGATGGCAACCCGGCTACTGTTTGGCTTACTGATAGTTATTATTGGTCGTCGTCGGAGTACAACGGTACCAACGCGTGGGGCTTCGGCTTCTACGATGGCAGCACGTACGGCGACACTAAGGACGGTACACACTACGTTCGTGCAGTCAGGGCTTTTTAACCCTTTATCTATTTAACAATTTAACTATAAGAGGTTCCCGCGAAGCGGGAAAAATTTTTTTTGAAAAAATGGCGTTATCTCATGAATTGCCGGTCTATAAGGACACGTATAAATTGATCTTATTGATCTTTTCCTATACCAAAGAGTTTTCACGGGAGTACAAATACACGATTGGTCAGGATATGAAGCGCGATAGTATTCAGTTGGTGCGGAGTATTTACCGAGCTAACCGGAGTTTGGATAAGCGCCCTTATTTAGAGGAGTTTTTAGATAATTTTGAAATCCTGAAACTTGAAGTACGCTTGTGCGTTGATTTGAAATTACTATCGGTCAGGCACCTTGTCGAGCTGAGCAAGATGCTTGATCTGATAGGAAAGCAGGCTACTGCTTGGAAAAACAGGAATCATTCTGCCAGAACCGGACAAGACGATTTTTGTACGGGCGAGCATAGTTTTGTTGAAAAAGGACAACCGGGCTCTGCTCCATGCTGAGCAAATTCGTATGTATTGCCACTCGGTAAACGCATCAAAACACGGTTGTAAAAATTGGTCGTCGTCGGAGTACAACAATAACAACGCGTGGAACTTCAACTTCAACAATGGCAGCACGAACAACAACAATAAGAACAATACAAACTACGTTCGTGCAGTCAGGGATTCTTCAACAAAGCAATTTTTCACACCAATGGGTATTTGCCCGTTGGTGTTTTTTTTTTAAAACAATGTGAATGCAGTTATCATTATTCGACCTATCGCAACCCCTGGCAGAACTTAAAGACACTGTTAATAATGATATTTCCGACACATCGTTGCTGAGTATAGTGGAAGTATTCGAAGCTTATTTTGATTGCCGGAGAAATAAGCGATATACCACTAATGCTTTAGCATTTGAAATAGATTACGAAAACAAATTGGTTCAGTTGTGCAAGGAGATAAATAGTGGCATTTACCAAATTGGCCGGTCTATTGCATTTATTGCAGACAAGCCGGTAAAAAGAGAAATATTCGCCGCCGATTTCAGAGACAGGGTTGTACATCATATAGTCATTGGCAAGCTGAATCAATTATTTGAAAAGCAGTTTATCCGCGATAGCTACTCCTGCCGCACGGGAAAAGGGACACAGTATGGTATCCGGCGGATTGATAAATTTATAAGGCAATGCTCAGCCAATTATTCCAAAGATTGCTACATACTTAAACTCGACTTGCAGGGTTTTTTTATGAGTATCAACAAAAACCTTCTTTTTTCAAAGCTTGATCAATTCATAAAAGAAAAATACCGGCAGCCAGATAAAGAACTTATAATTAAACTTTGCCGGCAAATTATATACAACGACCCAACAAAAAACTGCATAATAAAGGGAAACAAAAGTGACTGGGATGATTTACATCAATCTAAAAGTCTGTTTTATAGTAAACCCTATTGTGGCTTACCCATTGGCAACCTTACCAGCCAGGTATTTGCCAATTTTTATATGGATAGTTTCGATCATTTTGTCAAGCATCATTTGAAAATACGTTACTACGGCCGGTATGTTGATGATTTTGTTATTGTGCATGAGAACAATGAATATTTGAAAGGTCTTTTACCCCAACTATCGGAATTTTTACAATCTGAACTGCAAGCTACTATTCACCCCAGAAAAATATACCTACAACATTATAGCAAGGGGGTAAAATTTCTGGGAACGGTTATTCTTCCTAATAGAATATATATGGCCAACCGCACCATAAAAAATTTTAATAACGCCATTGAAATACAAAATAATATAGTCAGGAGCCGCAAACCGGCAAAGGAAGAACTGCAGGCATTCCAGTGTAGTATGAACTCATATTTGGGAATAATGAAGCATTACAAAACATATAGGACACGAAAAAAAATGCTTATCAAAAACCTCAGTGGCTGGTGGTGGAATTATGTATATCTCAGCGGAGGTATTGCAAAATTTGAAATGAAAACAAAGACAGCGAGAGGACGAACTGGTGTCCATACTCGCTGAAAGATGAGAAAAAATTCTTTTATTTTCCATTAAGGGTACCTCTAAAAATTATCTGTTGATATAATTGCTTGTATGCCATAGGGTATATGGTTTATTTTGTGAGTGCATCGGCGATATGTTTGCTGCCATTTACCAGGGGGTTTTTATTTACACTGTTCCGACTTTTGGATTAAGAATAAGCAGACACACTAAATCTATCTCAATGCTTACAAAACAGATAATTGAAAAGTATTTTTTTGAAGAAAAGCAGTCAGGTCTCTTTTTCCTGATGATTGGTATTGCAGCAATTGCGATAAGTCTTGTATTATATTTTTATCTGAAAACCTCTGCCTGGAGGGGAATGGCGATTCCGCTTTTCGCTATTGGAATTTTTCAGGGTATTGCTGGATATTCGGTTTTTTCAAGAAGCGACCGGCAAAGAGTGGATATTGTGTATGCACACGATATGAACCCTGCCCTCATAAAAAATAAAGAGATCCCGCGAATGGAAAAGAGAATGCGCGGCTTCATTGTATTTCGCTATGTGGAGATATTGCTGATGGCGGCAGGACTTTTTTTATTTTTCTTTTTTAGAAATAATACCGAATGGTCATTCTGGTGGGGGATAGGTATCACCCTTTTTATACAATTATTAATAATAATCTTAGTGGGTTATTTTGCGGAGCACCGCGGGCAAGAATATCTCCATGCACTCCGTAGTTATTGTTCACAATAGTTATCGGCAGAACGTCGGTTAAAACAAAACCCCGGTCAAAGCCGGGGTTTTTATTTTATTGTTTCGGGCAAACTATTACATCATTCCGCCCATTCCGCCACCTCCCATCGGAGGCATGGCAGGTGTTTCTTCTTTGATATCAGAAATAGCGCATTCAGTAGTCAGGAGCATACCGGCAATCGAAGCGGCATTCTCGAGGGCTACGCGGACTACCTTCGTGGGATCTACCACACCGGCAGCGTACATATTCTCAAATGTTTCAGTGCGAGCATTGTATCCGAAATCATTCTTTCCTTCTTTCACTTTCTGAACGATCACAGCACCTTCTCCACCTGCATTCGCAACGATTTGCCGGAGAGGCTCTTCAATGGCTCGCTTAACGATCTGGATACCGGTTTCTTCATCTTCGTTGGCTCCTTTCATTTTGTCGAGCACCTTACCGGCACGGATCAGTGCAACACCACCACCAGGAACGATTCCCTCTTCTACTGCTGCGCGGGTAGCATGAAGCGCATCGTCAACGCGATCTTTTTTCTCTTTCATTTCAACCTCAGTAGCCGCACCAATGTACAATACAGCAACACCGCCGGCGAGTTTTGCAAGCCGCTCTTGCAGTTTTTCACGGTCGTAATCAGAAGTTGTTTTTTCTATCTGTGATTTGATCTCCGCAATGCGACCCTGGATTCCTTCTTTGGAACCTGCACCGTTTACAACCGTTGTGTTGTCTTTATCAACGGTGATTTTTTCAGCGCGACCCAGATCATCGAGTGTTGCGTTTTCAAGTTTGAATCCGGTCTCCTCACTGATTACATTGCCGCCGGTCAGGATTGCAATATCCTGAAGCATTGCTTTTCTGCGATCGCCAAAGCCAGGTGCTTTCACAGCAGCCACTTTCAGCGCGCCACGAATCTTGTTTACTACGAGGGTAGCAAGTGCTTCACCATCTACATCTTCTGCAATGATCAGCAGCGGACGGCCGGTCTGTGCAGATTTTTCGAGAACAGGAAGAAGTTCTTTCATGTTGGAAATCTTCTTGTCATAGATCAGGATATAAGCATTATCCAGTTCTACTTCCATATTCTCTGCGTTGGTTACGAAATAAGCAGATAAATATCCGCGGTCGAACTGCATACCTTCTACTGTCTTCACTTCCGTTTCGGTTCCTTTTGCCTCTTCTACGGTGATAACTCCTTCGGTTCCTACTTTCTCCATTGCAAGGCCAATCAGCGATCCGATAGCCTCGTCATTATTAGCAGAAATTGTAGCAATCTGCTTTATCTTGTTGTTGTCTTTTCCAACTACCTGAGAAGTTTTTTTGAGTTCTGTTACAATATCGCTTACAGCCTTATCAATTCCGCGTTTTAGATCCATAGGATTGGCTCCGCTGGCTACGTTTTTGAGACCGGCATTTACAATTGCCTGCGCGAGAACCGTAGCAGTAGTGGTACCGTCGCCGGCGATGTCGGCGGTTTTGCTCGCAACTTCCTTGAGCATTTGAGCTCCCATATTCTCGATAGCATCTTCGAGTTCGATTTCTTTTGCTACAGTTACACCATCTTTGGTGATCTGTGGCGCACCGAATTTTTTATCAATAACAACATTCCGACCTTTTGGGCCAAGGGTCACTTTTACTGCATTAGAAAGTGCGTCAACTCCGGCTTTCAGCTTTTCGCGAGCGGAGGTATCAAAGGTGATTTGTTTTGCCATAATTGTATTATTTCTTTTGAATATTTAGGTTCTGATTCTATTGATGAGACCTGCGCTCAGATAATTGCAAAAATATCCGACTCACGCATGATCAGGTATTCGGAGCCGTCAACCGTGATCTCTGTTCCGGCATACTTTCCGTAAAGTACGGTATCCCCTGTTTTTACGGTCATCGGTTCATCCTTTTTACCTGTGCCTACTGCGATTACTTTTCCTCTTTGGGGCTTTTCTTTAGCAGTATCGGGAATAATGATACCGCTGGCTGTGGTTGTTTCTGCCGGTGATGGCTCCACCAACACACGGTCTGCGATGGGTTTTACATTGACTGACATGGTATAACTGTGTTTATGGTTAAATAATGAATTTTTTACGATGCCCCGCTTGTCACTTTTTATGCCACAGCAAAAAAATGCTGTGAGGCTGATCAAATTGGCAGGTATGAGCAAAAAAAATGTCAGTGTGGTTGCCACACTGACAGTTATTATCAGGATTTTTTATTGTGGATTTGGAGCGCTGCCATCATTGTTATCTGTTCCTCCGCCACTACCATCTGTCTGTTGTGTACTGATCGTATCAGCACCGCCTGTGGCCTCCTTTTGGGTGAACCAGATAGAGGAAATAAGGCTCAGCGCAAAAAGTGCAGCTACAAGGTACCAGGTAGCTTTTTCAAGAAAGTCGGTTGTGCGCTGAACACCTCCGATTTGCGAGGCCCCCTGGAAACCAACAGCCAGACCACCACCCTTAGGATTCTGAATAAGAACGATCAGTCCGAGTAAAAGGGCAACGATTACAATGAGTATAATGATGAAGGTATTCATATTTTTATCCTTTTTTCGTCAAATTCAAATTTTTCAATTGGGCGGCAAAGTAAATACTTTTTTCCGGATATTGCTCCATTAGTTTCTTATATGCCTTCCGTGCCTTTTCAATTTTCCCTTGTGCAGCAAAGAGTTTAGCTATGGTCTCGGTTACTAATCCGGGGTCTTCCTCCAAACTCTCTTTGGCAAGGTTCCCCGGTGTATAGTCAGTTATTTTTCCCTGTATGATCTTGGGTTCGTTTTGAATAAAGCGATCCATCAGTTGCTGCTGGTGGCTCTTTTCGCTTTCGGGTCGGATGCGGTGAATAGAATGAGCAATTCCGCCTTCATTTTCCCCGGTGAGTGAAGATATTTTCGATTTTTCGTTGCCTGTTTTCGTTTCGTTCGTCGTGTACTCAGAAATGCCGGTTTCCTCAGCATAATGAACTTGTCTTGCCCGGCGGATTACCCATGCGGCAAAACTCTCAGGTTCATCTTCATCATTATTGGCGGCACCTGCTGATATTTCCATCTGTGACGCAATCGCAGAGTGTCCAGCGGTTACAGAGGGCGGGGCTGATTCAGTATTGGCCTCCTCCAACCCAATGATGCTGCTGACAGCCTCAACAATAATCTGCCGGTCGAGATCATTGATATCGTGTGCTTTCACAGATACAACCTCAGTATTTTGCTCCTCTTTTTTATCTTTCCCGGATGCGACAAAATCTGTAGGTGACGGTATGTCCTCTTCAGGAAATGACGGTATTTCTGCGTCAATATCATTACGCTCACTTGGGAGATGCTGATCTGTAAATATTTCCGGCACAATGGCATTATCGGTTGAAGCGATAGAACCTTCCTCTGATCCGGGCGAACTGATAGTAACCTCTTCATGAAGGGCGACCGCCGAGCCATCTGGTGCAGAAAGTGTTACCTCTGAGGCAATAGGATGTTTCTCTACTTCTGATTCTTTTTGCGTTTCCCCTATTGTCTCCTCTTTTTTTATATATTCATACAATACCCGTCTGTCGGGCGAGTACAGTGCAGCTTGGTGCAACTGGTCAGTAAAGCGATGATCGTTTTTCTGCTGATAGGCTTTGGCGAGCAATACCTGGACGGCCATAAACCAAGGATAGGCACTGCTGATCTTTTCCAACTCTTCTATAGGAAGCGAAGCCAGTATTGCCGGATCTTCAAGAACCTGATATATCAGTGCCTTATTCATTACCAATTACCTACGCTGGCATTATAGACATCCTGTGTCAACTGTGTATTAATATTTTCCCAAAGGGATTCTTCTTGGGAAAAAAAATCCTGATCTGCGGGGAAGTCTGCAAACTTTGAAAAACTTCTCTCAAAACTAAGGTCAGGTTCGAGTGTATTGATGTATTTCACCTTTATCGTGATTGTGAGCCGGCTCAGCGATGCGGTTTCATTGCCTTGAATAGCTACCGGTGCCACTCTGTAGTCGATGATATTTCCCTCGTATCGCAAGTCCCCATTTTCTTCATTGAGGCTCATAGGGCTTTGTGTAAGCACAAGCTGTTTCAGAGCTTCGGTGAATTTTTGCGAATAGGCCTGGCTGGCAAGTGCTGTCTGTGGTTTGAAAAAAGCAACCGAGAATGTTTTAGCACCGCTGAATTGACCGCCGGTGAATGAATAGCGCACCTGACATCCGGTTGCTGCAATAATCAGTAGCAAAAGTGAGTATCTGATAATTGTCTTCGCCTTCATAGTGCGGAACAATATTCTTCTATTTCCCCAGATTGTATTCTTTGATCTTCCTGTACAAGGTTCGCTCTGAAATTCCCAGTTCCTGTGCGGCATACTTGCGCTTATTCTCGTGTTTGCTCAGGGCCTTTCGGATCAGTTCTTTTTCAGAGTCGGTCAGCGAAAGGGTTTCTTCCACCACCTCATGACCATGATCTGCCGGCTGTACAGTGGCATTGTGGGCGGTACGGGGTAGATGAATCACGCCTGCATTGACAACGGGAGCTGCGCCCGGCTCTTCGCCTTCTGAAAATACTTTTTCAAAAAGTGTTTCATTTTCCTGGTTGGCAACGTAGTGTCCTCCGGACTCAATAATTCCAAGCACTAATTTTTTCAAGTCGTTCAGATCGTTTTTCATATCAAAGAGCACCTTGTAGAGAATTTCACGTTCTCTGAAATCCCCGGTACCATTCTTATTCTGCCCGGTCACGATCATGGAGCGGGAAGAAAAGGATTCCGGTGGCAGGTAGCGTGAAAGAGTTTCTGCCGTGATATTTCTGTTTTCTTCCAGCACACTCATCTGCTCTGTAATATTTTTCAACTGGCGCACATTGCCCGGCCAGGAGTACCTGACCATTACTTGTTCAGCATCGGAACTCAGCGACAATAGCGGCATACGGTATTTTTCAGAAAAATCCGTAGTGAATTTCCTGAAAAGAAGAAGAATATCTTCGGGTCGCTCGCGAAGAGCAGGCATAAAAACGGGAACCTGATTGAGGCGGTAATAAAGATCTTCGCGAAACTTTCCATTGCGAATGGCTTCGCTGAAATTTACATTAGTAGCCGCTACTACTCTTACATTTGTTTTTACTACTTTGGAAGACCCCACGCGGATAAATTCGCCGGTTTCCAGCACCCGAAGAAGGCGTACCTGGGTACCTAATGGCAATTCTGCTACCTCGTCGAGGAAAATAGTTCCGCCATTGGCTTCCTCAAAATATCCTTTGCGCGATTCATGTGCTCCTGTGAAAGAACCTTTTTCATGTCCAAACAATTCAGAGTCTATGGTGCCTTCGGGAATTGCGCCGCAGTTTACCGCAATGTATGCGCCGTGCTTGCGTGAACTTAGCTGGTGGATAATCTTTGGAATGTTCTCCTTTCCCACACCACTTTCACCGGTAATCAACACCGACATATTGGTGGGAGCCACCTGTGTAGCAATATCCAGCGCCCTGTTCAGAAGCGGTGAGTTGCCAATAATTTCGAATCGCTGTTTTACTGCCTGTAGTTCCATGAATATAAAAAGAGGAGGACAAAGATAAGGAGTGGGCCTGACAAGTCGTCAGGTGCCCGGCGGATTTATTGAATACTCAGGGAATTAACCTATGCTGGAAAATTGAACTTTGCCTGCAATTTAAAGGGTGCACTCTATCTAATACAAAGCCAATAGTATTATCAGGGTTATAGTATCGAGTAGTTTTCTCTCGTGTAAATTTTCACTACCTCACCGATCAGAGTAACGGCGGTGCAAGAGGTGAGAAGCACATCTGCATAATCGCCCGGTTGCGCATTTCCTTTCGGAAAGACAACGACGATATTCTGGCTGTTGCGCCCATAATAATGGTCTTTTGATTTTTTCGAGATGCCCTCGATCAATACCTGCTGAGTTTTTCCAACGTGTACTTTTGTTCGCTCTGTGGCTGACTGCATCTGAACGTCAATAACCTCTTTCAGCCTTCTGTTCTTTACTTCGGGAGAGACATCATCTTCGTACTTGCGCTCTGCAAGTGTTTTTGGACGTTCACTGTACATAAACATATAGGCCATATCATATTTTACTTTGCGCAAGAGGCTGAGCGTATCCTCGTGCTCTTCCTCTGTTTCGCCACAAAATCCGGAAATAATATCGCTTGATATTGCGCAGTCAGGCATGATTCGGCGAATGGATGCAATGCGTTCGAGGTACCATTCGCGGGAATATCCGCGATTCATCCGGGTTAGCACAGCACTGTTTCCACTCTGCACCGGAAGGTGAATATATTTACAGATATTATCGTACCTTACCATGGTTTCCAGCACCTCATCGGACATATCTTTCGGATGGCTGGTAGAAAAGCGAACCCGAAGCGCGGGGTTGATCTGAGCGACTTTTTCAAGCAGTTGTGCGAAATTGACTGAAGGCTGGGTTGCATCAATAATTTCCCCTTTGCCGGTAATATTCCATTTGTAGCTATCAACATTCTGTCCGAGCAAAGTCACTTCGCGGTAGCCTTGCGCAAAAAGACCGGTTGCTTCTTTCACAATACTCTTAGGGTCGCGGCTTCTCTCTCGCCCACGTGTAAAGGGAACTACACAGAAAGTACACATATTATCACAGCCGCGCATGATGGAGATAAAAGCGGTAACCCCGTTGCTGTTCAGTCTCACGGGGGTGATTTCAGCATAGGTCTCTTCCCGGCTGAGCAAAACGTTGACAGCCTTCTGGCCATTGTCAACCTGCTCGATCAGGTTGGGGAGATCGCGGTATGCATCGGGGCCTACCACGAGATCTACCAGCCTTTCTTCTTCTATCAGTTTCTCCCGCAGTCGCTCGGCCATGCATCCAAGTACACCGATCACCATTTCTGGCTTTCGTTTTTTCACCGAGCGGATATAGTCGAGCCGTGTGCGTATTTTTTGTTCCGCATTGTCTCTGACTGCACAGGTATTGAGAAGCACGAGGTCCGCTTCTTCGGGATCGCGGGTCGTGGTAAACCCTTCATTGGCCATGATAGAGGCAACGATCTCGCTGTCAGAAAAATTCATCTGACATCCATAACTCTCGATAAGAAGTTTCCGGCCGGGTTTGTAGGTAACAGGTCGCACAGGCTGGTCGAGCATCAGAATTTCACCCTGGCGGTTCTCGTCAATGATTTTTTCTTCCACAGTATTTGGCTGTTTTGAAAATGAATATCGGCGGCGAATATACTCATGTTCAGGTATTCACTGGGCATCAGTGATAACCTGTAATTACGATTCTTATGAAATCCAATTACTTTTGCGCCCCGAATCAAATGGATAGGGATTAATTATTTCAACTGGAAAGAATGTCAAAAAATCTTGTAATTGTTGAGTCGCCGGCGAAGGCAAAAACCATTGAAGGATATCTCGGAAATGATTTTACCGTTAAATCCAGCTACGGGCACGTCCGCGATTTGCCAAAGAGCGGCTTAGCCATCAATATCGAAAATGGCTTTGAGCCGGTATATGAAGTTACCGAGGATAAGCAGGCGGTGGTGAACGAGCTTAAAAAACTCGCTGCCAAGGCTGATACTGTGTGGCTTGCAACAGATGAAGACCGCGAGGGAGAAGCTATTTCATGGCACCTGATGGAAGCGTTGAAATTGGACAAATCGCGGATCAAACGTATTGTTTTTCACGAGATCACGAAAAAAGCCATTCAGAAAGCAATTGAGAATCCGCGGTCAGTTGATATAGATTTGGTAAATGCACAGCAGGCGAGAAGGGTGCTGGACAGGTTAGTTGGCTTTGAGCTTTCCCCGGTGTTATGGAAAAAAGTGCGGCCATCCCTTTCTGCCGGGCGGGTGCAAAGTGTGGCAGTGAGAATCTTAGTTGAGCGCGAAAGGGAGATAGATAATTTTAAATCAACGGCTTTTTTTAACATACGGGGGCTTTTTGATCTCGAAAATGCAACGCTGAAAGCGGAGTTGTCAAGAAAAATTAAAGATTATACCGAGGCGGAGAATTTTCTGAAAAAAAGCATCGGAGCTAAGTTTTCTATTACTGATATAGAAACGAAGCCCGCAAAACGAACTCCCGCAGCCCCATTCACTACCTCCACTCTTCAGCAGGAAGCAGGGAGAAAGCTCGGATTCAGTGTAGCTCAGACCATGACTGTAGCCCAGAGATTGTATGAAAGTGGAAAAATAACCTATATGCGTACCGATAGTGTCAATCTATCAGACTTTGCACTGGATGCGTGTAAAAATGAGATCACTTCGAGTTTTGGAGGCAATTATTCAAAAACCCGCCAGTATAACACAAAAAGCAAAGGTGCTCAGGAGGCACACGAAGCTATTCGCCCCACTGAAATGTCGGCACGTGAAATAGAAGGTGAGCGCAATGAAATCAGATTGTATGATCTGATATGGAAACGTACACTGGCATCGCAGATGGCCGATGCAGAGATTGAAAAAACGACAGTGACCATTGGCATCAGCACACTGGACGAGATGTTGCTGGCCAAAGGGGAGGTGATCCGATTTGATGGTTTCCTTAAAGTATATATGGAGAGCAGCGATGAAGATGAATCAGAAGATGGAAACAGTGGAATGCTGCCACCACTGAAGGTCGGCCAGACACTCAGTCTATCCGAAATGACCGCTACACAGAGGTTCACTCAGCGCCCTCCCCGTTATTCGGAAGCGGCACTTGTAAAAAAGCTGGAAGAGTTGGGTATTGGCAGACCATCTACTTATGCTCCCACTATTTCTACGATTCAGAAAAGGGAGTATGTAGTAAAGGAAGAACGTTTGGGGACAGAGCGACAGTATGAAGTGCTGACGCTGAAAGGAGCCGAAGTGAAGAAGGAAATTAAAACGGAAGTGACAGGGACAGAAAAGGGAAAACTTTTTCCTACCGATATCGGTATGGTGGTCAATGATTTTCTTGTGGAGAATTTTCCCCAAATTCTCGACTATCAATTCACAGCAAAAGTAGAAGAGGAGTTCGATATCATTGCCGAGGGCAAATTGCAATGGCAGGAAATGATGAAACGCTTTTATAAGCCATTTCATATTGATGTGGTTCAGACTCTTGAAACAGCGCAACGCGCCACAGGCGAACGCGAACTGGGGACAGACCCCGCCACAGGTAAACCGGTCATTGCACGGATCGGTCGCTTTGGCCCTATGGTACAGATCGGAGCGAGTGACGATGAGTCAAAAAAATTCGCCTCTCTCCGTTCGGAGCAATCCATTGGAAACATCACACTGGAAGAAGCACTAAAGTTATTTGAATTACCACGCATTTTGGGAGAATATGAGGGTAAGCCGGTCAGCGCTTCGATTGGTCGTTTCGGGCCATACATCAAGTACGGTAATGTGTTTGCCAGCCTAAAGGCAAAAGAGGGGGATGATCCTCATACTGTTACATTTGAACGTGCGGTTGAAATTATACAGGCAAAGGCTTTGGCCGATAGTCAGCGGATCATCCGCGAGTTTGATCGCTATCCCGATATACAGGTTTTGAATGGTCGTTTTGGTCCATACATAAAAAATGGGAAGAGTAATGTAAAAATACCCAAGGATAAAGAGGCCGCAAAACTGACCATCGAAGAGGTGCTTGATCTGATAAAAGTTGCGGAGGAAAACCCAGGGCAAAAGCGTGGAAAGTTTGGAAAAGTAGCTTCAAAAGCTGCGGAGAAAAAGGCTTTTGCAAAAAAAACACCTTCAAAAAAGACAGTAGCAAAAAAAGGAACGACGAAAAAATAATTTTTTGATTCCGCTAATGGTATCAACAGCCGGTGTATGACAAGTTGGGCAGAACGAAAGTAATTTTGCCCATCAGCAGGTGCTAATTTGCACTATGGATATATCAGTTTTTTTCCGTCCAACTGCTTGGCATACGGCAGACCCAGGGTCGTTTCATCTCCAGTCATTGTTTCGTAACACTACCTTTTTCTCCGGTCAGGCGAGTGAACTGGACGGAAAAAAAGTTGCCATTCTTGGAGTCTGCGAAGGGCGCAATGCAGGGATCAACGAAGAA
>JADLBA010000037.1 GCA_020848015.1 Crocinitomicaceae bacterium
GTTGACCTGAGTACCGCACAAAAATGGAGTAATGTTACCGGCACATGGATTGGCACCACCAATGAATGGAATGATGCAAGCAATACTACTGCGATTATCGGTCAAAGCGGGCGTACCAGTAGTGCGGCAAAATTGTATGCGGATTATACTAATAGCGATTACGGAACCGGCATATACTCCGACTGGTATTTACCAAGTATTGCAGATTTAAATTAAGTATGAAACTATTTACCCTAAGTGCAGCAAGCCATTGCCAACGATGGCAACCCTGCGACTACTCTGATTATGTCAAATATGCACTAGTCATCGTCGGAGGCTAACGCCAGTACTTCCTGGCTCTTTTACTGTGGCAACGGCGGCTCATACAACGACAATAAGAGCAATCTACGATCTGTCCGTGCTGTCAGAGTTTTTAAATTATTTATTATCTATTTAATGCAGTATCAATTTTATTACTAATTCGATATTTTACCCAATGAAATAATGATAGTAAGCTGCAGAGATTTGTTCTGCTGTTACTCCCTTCCATAAATTAAATCTCCGGGAGTTTTATTCAGCATACTTCGTATGGTGATCCATGAAATAAAGATGGCGCTGACCAAAACTACCACGAGAGTAATGGCGGTATTGAGATGAATTAATTCAAAGTAATTTCCTTTTTCAATTACCATTGTCTGCTGAAAGAGATAGTTCAGTGCGCGGCCACCCCCGTCGGCAGCGAGAAGAGAAATGAGCAGACATATAAGAAGGAAGCGGAGAATGATCATAAAATAAATGCGTTGCGCTTCCGAATTTCCCAGTCCAAATGCCTTGAAGGTGCCAATGTTCATACGAACCTTTCCAAGGTGCATTTTCAGTAAATGAAAAAGGAACAGTCCAATCCCTAACGTGCCGAAGATAATGACTAGCCAACTGATCACCAGAGCCACTTTGCTCATGAAATTAAAATTCTCTTTTTCCCGGACTTTTCCGGTATCTACCTCAATAAAGGAAGAGTCTCCCTCTTCATTAAAATTGACAAAAACATACTGGCTGAATTCACGCACCTTATCCAATGAATGAAAATTAATGGAAAGTCCGTCATAGCTCAGCGTACTGACAAAGTTTTCGGAGAATGCACTAAAATTGTAGGCACGGCGCAATTGGTTGTGAAAGGGTTGCATTGCAGAAGAGCGAAGCACTTGCGCAGCGATGGTGTCCATTAAACCAACGGAATCAATCGGGGGAAAAAAAGTCACTGTGGTAGTAAACCCCGGTTGAAATCCTGCGGTATAGGGCTTAGGAGCTTCTACTTCGGGTTCCCATTGGGCATATTCATTGTGAACTTCAAAGAACGATTTTAATTCGGTGGCAAATGATTTTGCTTCCGCTGCATTTCCTTCGAGAACAAAAATCAGCTCGGGCTTATGCCGGATGTCGAAGGTATTGTCCACCGCTTGCCGGTAGGCATTTTTAAAATATTCCGTACATGCGATCAGCACTTTGCCGGGAATTTCCTTTACAATCGCTACCACAGGAACGGGTACGCGGATAGTTTTGCTTTCGACAGAATCTTTTACAAAAAAACCCAGTTGTACAAAAGAGGCATTTTCAGGATAGCCGAATTCTTCAAGAAATCGTGTCGTAACGATCAGCCCAAAATCCTGATCGGAACTAAATCCTTCCTTCCGGCCATAAACCCTGTTCTTGTCGTCTAAAATATCTGTCAGAAGAATATCCTGTCCAGGATTAAATGTTCTGCTTCGCGTTTTGAGGAATCGTTGTTCCTTTTCATTCCAGAATGGGAATCGCTCCTCGAAATAGGGTGTTACGGTCTTGATATCGAACTGAGAGCGAACCGAGGCATCGTTGAGTTTTAAAATGACCTCATCGAGACCGCTTCCGGAGCCGCTTTTACTCCAAGGGATAGAAATGGTCACCCAATTGACAAAAGCATTGTTCATCTTTTCATTAAGGTATTCGAGGCTTCCATTGGCAAAACCAATAGCAAGAAAAGTTACCGTCAGCAGTACCGACAGAATAGCAAGATTAATTCTCCTCTTTCCCGATAGTGCTTTTCCTTCTTTTTTGAAAAAGAGGCTTTGAAAATTTTTGCTCAGTCCCGCTTTCTTACTTTCATCTTTTATGAGTGGTCCTTTTTTTCTATCAGTTACTTTTTCATAATAGGCGAGTAGCTTTTGTCTGAACTTCAAACGCTCCGGGTCATTTTTTCCTTCCCAGTCTCTTCTAAAAAAGACATCCCCCGGTCGAATTTCACTGTAATCTCCATTTTCGCTTTTACTGAAGCAAATAATCATGGTGGCGTGAGCCATTGCGAGGTTAATGTCGTGGCTTACGATGATGACAGAAGATTCGGGGGAGATGGCTTCACCCAGCAAATTCATCAAATCCTTTGCGTTTCCCTCATCGAGGTTGCCCGTAGGCTCATCGCCGAACAAAACAGTATATTTTGAAATAAGGGCACGAACAAAGGCTACGCGCTGGCGCTGGCCTCCTGATAGATTCATGGATAATGCATCGGTGCTGACTACCGGCGGAGGAAGATTGACCTTGGTCATTAACACCTCTGCTTCAGACATTGTTTTTTCCTGTCCTTCTCCTTCCTGTATCATCGGCGCGAGGCAGATATTCTCGTAAGCCGTAAAATTTTCCATCAGGTTGGTATTCTGGAAAATGAAGCTGAAACATTTTTTTCTAAGCGCGGAAAGACCCGAAGCATCCTTATTGTACCACAGGTCTTCGTACCGCACTTTGTTTTCATCGTAATAAAAAATGATCGAGCCTTCGGCAATGGTATTGTTCATCAGGCCGAGCGTTTCGAGCAAGGTGCTTTTGCCGCTTCCCGATGCGCCCAATAAAAAAATCAGCTCTCCTTTCGGAATTTTCAAATCATGGATGTACAATACTTTGTCTTCCGCTTTTCCGGTATAGGAACAGCTCAGGTTTTCGAGTTCGAATAAATATTTATTCATCGGATGAATTTATCTTCAGAGCAAAAGCACCAATAAAATCAGCAGCGAAAATAAATTCCTGCAATTTTCTCTTAACAAAATGTTTTTCCGGTTTTTTTCCGAATTGTCATTTGTCTCGATGTTATTAAAGAAGAACAAAGTCTGAAAGAAGGATAATTCAGCAACGCAAACAACACATCGTACAGGTATCGGGGAATAGGGTGAAAGTCATCCTTTTCATGGAATCAATTTTTGAGGAACCCAGTAATAGAGAACGTCGTTACTCATAAAACCATTTTCCTTGTTGTTGAGGAAACTGTATAATTCATCCCGTTTTTGAGAGAAATACGTTCTCACTTCTTTCATTTTGTATTCGTCCATTGTTGAAAAATCTTCGATGGTGAATCCCTTCAAAAGGTCGCTTCGTGAAGGCAAGCCGAAAATGAGTTCATTGATCTGCTTGAGGTCTTTGGATTCCATGATCTTTTTTGATTCTTTGGAACTGATATAGTGGCTTTTCAGAATCTCCTTGTAGGCACTTCCCATATATTCTCTCAACTCAGAATTGGTAGCATTGTCATCGAGTATCTGGTCGAGTATTTTGATCATATCAGAAAGTTGCGACACATCTACGAAGAGGCAATAATTATATAATGGTTCGGTGAGTTTGCTGCTTTTGACGCAGGTGTATCCTTCGACAAAGAACTGGATATTCTTATCAGATGATTTATCGAGCAGGCTGGGGTCAACGTCCATTTTCGACAGGAAGAACAACATTCCTTCGTTGATTTTATAGCGTTTACCCATCCCCTTAAGTTTGGCATCGGCTACGGCAAAGAGTTCTTCGTTGTAGTTATTCAAACTCCTGACAATGTCTAATATCTCATCGCGCAGAGTGTCTTGCTCCATAGATTGTCCATCGGGCGACCACACAATAGATCCTGGGAGAGGAGACGACACGGGGAAATCAAGATGATACGATTCTGAATTTTTTTCTTTGAACAGAATTTTCTTTGATATTTTTCCTTCACTATATGTCTTTCGGTAGGAGCTTTGAATTCGTTCACTCGATTTTACAATAAGGTCTTGCAGTTGATCCTGGAAACGCACATAAGTAGCCTCGCCGTTTCTGTTCATTACCTGGAAAGCGAGAATGCTTGCCTGCGTTTCGACCACCTTGTTGAGCAGAGTATTAAAATCCACCTGTGGATCCTGCTCTCTATTTCCTGCACCACCAATTAAAATGACCACATTGGTTTCTTCTTTGTAGGGGCCAAACATTCTCAGAGCCTTTGATAGTCCATAATATAGCGCTTGCTCTCCGCCATTATCCATACAGTCGGAAGCGATCACTTCGGTTGAAAGAAAGTTGACTACTTCCTGTCCGTTATTAGTCAAATCCGTGTATTCGAGAAGCATATCTCCATCGGGGCATTTTTGCTCGGCATAATCGCGGTAAACTACTGCCCCCCATTTGTATTTATTTTCGTTGTTTTGATCGCTCTCGATGGTTTCCATAGAAGTTTTTATAGCCATATAAGCGGGCTGCATATAAGCCTTCATTGCACGTGATCCGTCAATAACA
>JADLBA010000038.1 GCA_020848015.1 Crocinitomicaceae bacterium
AGGAGAATTCTACCTGACCGCAGGAACTGTACTTAACATCTTGGTCGGTCAGCAGGCCGAAATGGGAACCGGCGGTAGTGGTGGCGGTGGTGGAACATTTGTCGTTACCTCCTCCGGAACTCCCCTGATTATTGCAGGAGGAGGTGGGGGTACGAGTTATGATGGCGATGGATTACCTGGTAATACAGGCACTGCCGGGAGTGATGGTATGGGAGGAGCTCAGGGAACCGGAGGAGACAATGGAGGTGGCGGTGGTGGTGCTGCAGGATACGGTGGCGGTGGCGGTGGTGGGCTTTGTGGCAATGGCGGAGATGTTTCTATTGATTACTGCTCTGGAGGAACAGGAGGAAACGGATGTGAGAACGGCGCTGATGGCAATTGCGGTGCATGCACCGACACAAAAGGTCTGAGCTATGAAAACGGCGGTGCCGGAGGTTCATCAGATTGTTACCCAAGTGCAGGGCATGGAGGATATGGAGGAGGAGGAGCTTCCGTTAATGGCAACGCTTGTGGTGGTGGTGGTGGCGGATATTCCGGAGGCGGTGGTGGCGGATACAGTGGATCACATGCACCAGGTGGTGGTGGTGGCTCCTTTAATGCAGGAACTAATCAGGATAACCAAAGTGGAGTAAGAGAAGGAAACGGATTAGTGATAATCACTTTCTAGAAATATTCAATCGCTGAAATTAGTTTTGAAAAGACTGTCTCTTCTATTATAGAAAAGACAGTTTTTTTTTATTTTCCCCTATCAACTACATATCTAAACGAAGATAAAGAAATCGAATGCAGAATTTTTCTATAATCCGGCGGTCTGAGAATATGATGTATTGAAGCACTCTATTTATTCAAATCCATTCTCGATCGCTACTTTTTAATTGACTCAGTGTAGGTGGTAGTTGCTGAAGAGTGAATAATAGCAGACTGAGCATTCCACACTTGCATCTAATTTGGCAAAGGATAATAGTCAACTTCACTCGATTCAAAATCCAGTATCAGATCCTAACCAAATATTCTGGGAGCCGGTCTTTCATACCCCTCCCCTGTTTATTCTATATTTTGAACCCTCCAAAATGCACAATATTCCTTTTTACTTGTTTCCCATTCAATGAATCATATTAAAAACCAATAGTTTAATAAGAAACAGAAAGTAGAGGAAAACTTGCATCCTGCTGATGGAGGTTATGATTACTTTTGGCCGCGGAAATCAATTCTAATAACGTAATAATGGAAACAAAATCCACGCCCAAGATGGGTATGTATGAGAATGTAAAACATCAGTTCGATAAGGCTGCCGATCTGATGGGACTCGATGATGGTGTTCGGAAAATACTCTCGATCACTAACACTGAAATCGTAGTGCATTTTCCCGTAAAACTGGACAATGGCACAGTGGAGGTATTTACCGGCTACCGCGTACAGCATAACAATGCACTCGGCCCCTACAAAGGCGGTCTGAGATACCACGCTACCGTTGATATTGATGCTGCGCGTGCACTGGCTACTTGGATGACCTGGAAAACCTCGTTGGCTGGCCTACCGTATGGAGGTGCTAAAGGCGGTATCCAACTCGATCCAAAAAAATACTCTAACTCTGAACTGGAAAGAATTACCCGTCGCTACACTTTCGCCCTCGGCGATAATATCGGCCCCGAGCATGACATCCCAGCACCCGACGTAAATACCACCGCTCAAATGATGGCATGGATAGCTGATACATATATGTCCACCAAACCACCGGCAGAGCGCTCAAAAAATCAGCACGTTGTAACAGGGAAACCAGTAGGCTCCGGCGGACTGGAAGGTCGGGACAGGGCTACCGGTTTCGGAGTAGTGATCAATATAAAAGAATGGGCAAAGCTCCGCGGAAAAAGCCTGAGGGGTATGCGTTTTATCGTTCAGGGATTTGGCAATGTCGGTTACTGGACATCTCACTTTCTCGTTCAAGAGGGGGCTGTCCTGATTGCTGTACAAGATGCTACCGGAACCATTTATAATTCAAAAGGGATTAATCCTGAAAAACTGAATGAACACGCAGCGCCAAATTATACCGGAGTAAAAGGCTTTAGCGGTGCAGAAAGCATCCTATCAGAACATTTCTTTGGACTCGAATGCGACTTCATTGTTCCGGCTGCTCTTGGCAACCAAATAACCGGTGAAAATGCAGGGGAAATAAAAGCCTCCCTCGTTGCAGAAGGTGCTAATGGCCCGTTGGGCGATGGAGCCGATGAGATTCTGCTCGCAAAAGGAGTGGATATCATCCCCGATATTCTTTGCAACTCCGGCGGTGTAATCGCCAGCTATTTTGAATGGCTGCAAAACCGCAATGGCGAAATATGGTATATGGACGAAGTCCTTTCAAAGCTGGAAGCCCGACTGATCAAATCGTTTGACCGGGTAGTAAAAAAAGCAGCGGAAAAGAAAACAGACTGGCGTACTGCCGCATACGTGGAAGCGATCGGCCGCATCGAACTTGCCTATAAGCAGCGTGGAATTTTCCCATGACCGTCTTTCAGTATCCGAGCCTAATATCTTCTTAAATAAGCACCCGCCGGACATCAGCAGATGATCCGGCGGTGTTTTTTTGTCCCTACATTTCGCACGTCTATGCAAAAAGTTTCGATTGACTCCGTCGGCGTTGTTTATTTCCTCGGTATTGGCGGAATCGGTATGTCAGCACTTGCCCGCTATTTTCACTTAAAAGGGAAAACGGTGCTGGGCTACGACCGCACACCAACTGCTCTTACCACAGAGCTCGAAATGGAGGGAATTCCGATTCATTTTGATGACAACGTTCTTGAAATCCCCCAGCTTATCCGCCTTACACCAAAAGAAGATGTGCTGGTGGTATATACACCGGCTATTCCTGCGAACAGCAATGAACTCAAGTGGTTTACTGACAACGGTTTTTCGCTAAAAAAAAGGAGCGAAGTACTGGGAGCAATCACTCAACACACCACTACGATTGCAGTGGCGGGCACTCACGGAAAAACCACTACCAGCACACTGATCGCACACATTCTCACACACAGCGGCATTGGGTGTAATGCTTTTCTCGGTGGAATTTCATCCAATTACTCTACGAATCTATTGCTGGACGACACTTCCAATATTGTAGTAGTAGAAGCTGATGAATTTGACCGCTCTTTCCTCACCCTTCATCCGAGCCGGTCGGTCATTACCTCGATGGATGCAGATCACCTCGATATATACGGAAGCGAAGAATATGTTAGGACAGGGTTCAATCTCTTCGCTCAACGTATCCGGGAAGGTGGAATTCTTTTCTGCAAACAGGGGTTGCCATTAGACAGGGAACCACTGAAGACCCTCTGCCGTGTAATGACCTATACGATAAATGACAGTGCAGATTTCCGAGCAAGAGATATTTCTGTCGAAAATGGATATTACTTTTTCACCTTTCAAAGCCCTGATCAAAAAATAGAAAACCTGTGTCTGGGGATGCCTGGAAGACACAATGTGGAAAATGCGGTAGTAGCTTGTGCCGTTGCCTTGGAAATGGGGGTGAAGCCCGAACAACTGAGTAGGGCGTTGGCAAGTTTTAAAGGTGTAAAACGGCGCTTCGAAACCCATGTTCACAATGAAAAAACAGTTTATATTGATGATTATGCCCATCACCCGGAAGAACTGAAAGCCTGTATTCAGTCAGTAAAAGAACTCTTCCCTGGAAAAATAGTGACCGGTGTCTTTCAACCCCATCTTTTCACCCGTACGCGTGATTTTGCTGATAGTTTTGCCCGGTCACTCGACCTGTTAGATGAAATTATCCTGCTGCCGATCTACGCTGCCAGAGAGTTGCCCATCGCCGTAATTGATTCACAAATGCTCCTTAATAAAATCCTGAATCCACATAAAAAGTTGGTCGAAAAAAGTGAATTATTGAGTGAAGTAAAAAAGCGTCGTCCGGAGGTGTTGATCACCCTTGGAGCCGGCGATATTGACACCTTAACGGAGCCCTTGAAAAAAACGCTGGAATAAGCACCGGTCAAGGGATTCGCATACAGTGAGCCCCAATGACCGAAACAAAAAATACCTTCCAGAAGTCCGATCGAAGGAAACGCCGCCTCCGGGTTTTCCTGATCAACGCAACTGCCATTTTGGGGGCATTTTCTCTTTTTGGGCTTCTCGGATTCGTTAGTAAAAAACAGAAAAATACCGTTTGCTGGTCAGTCGAAATTACCGTCGCCCCGGTAAAAGGGGAGTCATTTATTGATGAAAAGGATCTTCAAAAATCGGTGTTTATCGCTAATGACAGTATCGTAGGAAAAAAAATCAGCGAAGTGGATATAGCGGGGATTTACCACAGGGTAATGACAAACCCCTTTGTCCGCCAAGCCAATGTATTCACTACAGTTGATGGTCGGTGCATAGTAAATGCTACACAGAGAATGCCGATAGCCCGCATCCTGAATGCAGATGGCAGTGGTTTTTACTTGGATTCCGAAGGTTTCACCGTTCCGCTGAGTCATCTGCATACCGCCAGAGTTCCCATTTTTACGGGATACCTGAATGAAAAACAAACTAAGATGCCGGTAGTAGGAGTCTTCACTGACAGCCTTCAAAGAGCCTCATCGAAATTAGACGATATTTTTCAATTTGTACAATACATCAACGAAAACGAATTTATAAAAGCTCAGGTAGAGCATGTGTATATTGATGATCGGGGAAATTTTGAGATCATTCCACGTGTTGGAAATCACCGAATCTCAATCGGAAAGGTTGAAAATCTCGATCAGAAATTCAAAAAACTCATGGCATTTTACGCCAACGTACTCAATAACCGTGACCTCAATATTTACAGAAAAATCAATCTTGAATTTGACGGACAGGTTGTATGCGTTAAATAAACAAGTGAATATTTAAAAAACAGAACAGTTAATCACCGCAAATAATATGGCACAGGAAATCATCGTAGGGTTGGATATTGGAACAACCAAAATAGCCTGCATTGTAGGTCGGAGCAATGAATTCGGAAAAATAGACATTCTCGGTATCGGAAATAGCGACAGCGTAGGTGTGACGCGAGGGGTTGTATCAAACATTGAAAAGACCGTTTCCTCTATCATCGCGGCGGTTCAGGAGGCTTCCGAAAAAAGCGGAGTCAATATAAAGGTGGTCAATGTCGGCATTGCCGGTCAGCACATCAAAAGCCTTCAGATCAACGGAATGCGAACGCGCGGCAATACTGACGAAGAGATTACCAAACGCGACATTGACCTGATGATCGAAGATATGTACCGTCAGGCGGTATTGCCCGGTGAAGAGATTATTCATGTTTTGCCACAGGAATTTACGGTGGATCAGGAAGACGGCATTAAAGATCCGATAGGAATGTGTGGCGTTCGTTTACAGGCAAACTTCCACATTATCACTGGACAGTTCGGCGCAATCAAAAATATCTACAAGTGTGTAAAAAAAGCAGGATTAGAGGTGGCAGACCTCACACTCGAACCTCTTGCCAGCTCAGCAGCAGTATTGAGTGAAGAGGAAAAAGAAGCGGGTGTAGCGCTGGTGGATATTGGTGGAGGTACCACCGACATAGCAATTTTTCAGGATGGGATTATTCGCCACACCGCTGTAATTCCTTTTGGCGGAAACGTAATAACCGAAGATATTAAACAAGGGTGCACCATCATGCGCAATCAGGCAGAACTGCTGAAAGTCCAGTACGGAAGCGCTCTTGCAATGGAAAATAAAGACAGTGAAATCGTAGTTATTCCGGGACTAAAAGGAAGAGACCCAAAAGAAATTTCACTGAGAAACTTGTCCAATATTATCCAGGCGAGAATGGAGGAAATTCTCGAACATGTCCATTACGAGGTTAGAAACAGTGGTTATGAAAAACAACTGATCGCCGGAATAGTACTCACCGGTGGGGGCGCACAGCTAAAGCACATGAAGCAACTCGTTGAATACGTTACAGGTATGGATTGTCGCATCGGCTTCCCCAATGAGCATGTGACCAAAACCCCGAACGAAGAATGGCTGGTTCCGGCGATGAGTACCGGTGTGGGGCTTGTGATAACCGGTCTCGAACATACAGGTAATACAGTACAGGCACACCGTACCACAGAAGTGAAACACAAACCTACCGATACTGAAGTGCTAAAAGAAAAACAGCGCGACAAAAAAGGCCCCACAAAATTCCTGACCCGTATCAAAGAGTTTTTTGATACAGAGGAAGATTGATCCGGCCAGAGCATCATTTCTCTGTGGTGAATTGAAATAGAATTGAGTGTACTACCGTGTAAATGAAGGAGCAAGAGGCCAATTACACCCTTTTTAAACGGAATACTGATTAAACAAAGAGCCGCCCGTTGGCAGCTCTTGTTACTAAACCTTTAACCAAAACCGCCCCAAAGACATGGGGAGGAATCTATTACCACAATAAAAACCGATTAATCACTCTCGTGTTTAATTGCAGTTCAAATTTCTTTTCATTCTCCCTACCAATTATTTACCAAAGCGTTAATTCAGCATAAAATAATGTTAAGAAACAGCCGGTATTTAACGTCCGTTAACGCCGTCCGTCATAATTAGGAAGGAAATCCGACAGTGTAAGGATAGTTTTGGTCAGGAATCACACTAAACTAGTTACCGATGCGCTCCGGTATTTTTTTTATTCTTCTTTTGCCGCTGTCACTATTTGCACAGAAAACTTCTGTTACCGGTAAAGTAACAGATGAAAAAGGATATCCGTTGGCATTCATCAACGTGGTACTCCGTCAGACTAATGACTCATCTATTGTAAAAGCTGCCGCCACTCTTTCCGACGGCTCATTCCTACTCGAAAATCTTTCTGCAGGAATGTATTTTCTACAATATACTTATATCGGTTTTGAAGAAATTGAAACCACGCCGTTTACACTCGCCGAAAATGAAAGGCGTGAAATGGAAGTACAACAGATGAGGGCGAAAACAGCATCACTGAACGAAGTGGAAGTAGTATATACACGACCACTGGTGGAAGTAAAGGCAGATCGCACCATTTTCAACGTGGAAGGAACCACTAACTCTATTGGGCTAAATGCGCTGGAACTATTGCGAAAAGCTCCTGGCGTTCTGGTGGACAACAACGACAATATATTGGTAAAGGGGAAAGCGGGCATCACGGTGTATATTGATGGCAAGATCACACCACTCGACAGCGATGGCCTCGCGCAAATGCTGAAGAATATGCAGAGCAACATGATCGAAAGTATAGAGATTATCACCAACCCTTCGGCAAAATATGATGCCGCAGGACATGCCGGAATCATCAACATCAAATTAAAGAAGAACAAAAATTTCGGGACAAACGGTACCTTGACGCTTGGCTTTGGTACCCAGCGCTACACTAAGTACAATTCGGGCGTTACACTAAATCACCGTAACAATAAATGGAATCTCTTTGCGAACTATGGAAATAATATCGGCAACTATTGGGATTACATGACAGAAAGCCGTATTCAAAACAGCCTCTCCTTCGAGCAGAAAATGGATAATATACGCGGGGGAATACGCAACAATTTCAAGGGAGGAATGGACTATACTATCAATTCAAAGAATACCGTCGGCATCATGCTCTCCGGCAACATTAATAAAAATATCAGTGAGAGTATCAGCAAAACAATGATCGGGATGAAAGGAATTTCAGATACCGACAGTGTGCTCATAGCATACAATCAATCAGAAGCTTCACGGAATAATCTCAATTACAATCTGAATTATCGCTACGCAGATACATCCGGATACGAACTTGGAATTGACGCAGACTTTGGAGACTACCGTATTAGCAATAATACTTATCAGCCCAATACCTACTTCGACGCAGGGGAAAACAGTGTGCTCAACAGCAACAACTATCTAAACAATACTACAACAGATATCCGCATTGCGAGCCTAAAAGGAGACTACGAGCAGAACCTGTGGAAAGGAAAGCTGAGCGCCGGGTTCAAATTCTCTAACGTAAACACCAAGAACCGACTCAGTTTCTATACGATCGAGGGGAGTGGAAGCTTCATTGATACTACCCGGTCGAACAGCTTTGATTACAATGAAAGCATCAGTGCGGTGTACATTAGCTTCAGCAAGGATTATGGGAAATGGGGAATTCAAAGTGGGGTAAGATCCGAGCACACTATCAGCAAAGGAAAACTCACCGCGATGAACAGACAGAGCAACACTGAGGTGGATCGGGAGTATCTAAATTTTTTCCCAAGTGCATCGTTGACCTACCATCAAAAAGACAACAGCGTTTTTAGTCTCACGTACAGTCGTCGAATTGACCGCCCAAGTTATCAGGATTTAAATCCATTCGAATACCGGATAGACGAACTTTCTTACGAGCGGGGAAATGCTTTTCTCAAACCCCAATACACCAACAATTTTGAGTTGTCACACACTTATTTGTATATGCTCAATACTTCAGTGTCATACAGCCATACGAATGGATTTTTCACAGAAGTGAATGATACAACCGGATTAGCTGCATCCTATACGCAAACACGGAACTTGGGATATCAGGATTACTATGGCATCAATATCAATTCGCCCATACCGGTCTCAAAATGGTGGAATATGTATATCAATTTTGATATTTACCAAGTGAATAATCATGCTGACTTTGGAAATGATAAGAAAGTTGATCTGCGCGTTACCTCATATAACTGTTATATGCAACAAACATTTACCATAGCGGAAAAATGGAATCTCGAATTGTCGGGTTGGTATGACGGGCCAGGCATCTGGGGAGCCACATATAAAAACAGTCCAATGGGAGGTGTTGATATTGCACTTAAAAAAGAGCTATTTGGAAATAAAGCAAGTATCCGGATGGCTTATGGCGATCTTTTCCGCACGATGCACTGGAGAGGTATCAGCGAGTATGGGGGGCAGTATATTGATGTTCGCGGAGGCTGGGAATCGCAGCAGTTCAGGGTCAATTTTACTTGGAATTTTGGAAACCAGCAAATGAAAACACGCGAGAAAAAAGAAGGAAGCGAAGACCTGAACAAACGTGTCGAATAAGGACTTAGAGAATCATTCTTTCGCCTTGCTGTCCAAAATGATGGTTACCGGCCCATCGTTCAGCAAGTGAACATCCATCATTGCACCAAATTTCCCGGAGGCGACCGGTAGCCCCGAAGTATCAGCCAATACCGTAATAAAATAGTTATAGAGTGGAAGAGCCTTTTCGGGACGTGCTGCACGAACAAAAGAAGGACGGTTTCCCTTCTTTGTTGAAGCATACAATGTAAACTGGCTGACGACCAAAAACGCGCCATCTTCCTGACGGACATCCCTGTTCATCTTTCCTTCGACATCAGAGAAAACCCTGATATTACAAATCTTCTCGATCAACCATTCGGCATCTTCCGTTTTATCGTTCTCTTCAATGCCGAGCAAAATAAGAAAACCCTTTTCAATTTGGCCTATGACCAGACCTTCGATCTCTACACGTGCTTCGCGTGTTCGTTGGAGTATCGCTCGCATATATTAGAATTGTTTCCTCCTGCGAATATAATCAGGCTTCACTCCTCCATCTGTATTGTCCGACAACATAAAATAATGCTTCTAATTATCTCTTGAAATACCTGATAATACAGCATAGTGCTTTCTATTTTGAAAAGCAGGGGGCTAAGACACTATCTCCAATAACCGGTTGAAGAACATTGCCGGCAACACGGTATCCTTTACCTGGAAAGATTATCGTGAGGGCGGAAAGAAAAAGGTGATGACTCTTGATGCGATGGAATTTGTACGTCGTTTTGCAATGCACATTCTGCCCAAGGGTTTTGTTCGCATACGGCATTACGGCATACTCTCCTCAACAGCGAAGAGGAAAAAGTTGCCGCAGATCAAAGCACATTTTGGCATCCTGCAAAATGGCAATGAAACGTATCCCCACGGGGAACTA
>JADLBA010000039.1 GCA_020848015.1 Crocinitomicaceae bacterium
TAAAGATAAAAGTTACATGTTGCTGGAGAACGGATCAAAGAAAATGCTTGATGGATATTCAATGACAATACTAAAATGACAATAAAGTAATATTTATTATTTGTTGCAACAATCATAGAGAATGACGGGCGAACGCATAACATTGGTAGCAGTTGCACAACCCCCACGTGATAAAACCGGTTAATGGATTTTTACTATAAGTTTTATGGAGGCTTATGGAATGGGAATTAAATAATTTCTGTTGTGATGCTCTATGGAGTTCCTCTGAGTGCAAAATGTTAAAAACTCCCTTTCTTTTGTTGAAATCATCGGAATTTCGAGCCGATGGATCACACTTATCCCTTTCCTTTTAGACCATCGGAGTAATTTTTTGAGATTGTATGCAATGGCAGCACCGAGCATAAATTTATTGGCACCTTTTATTCCGCGGGTATAAATCCTTCGCATTCCAGTGAAATTAATAAGAGTACCCAATACCGGTTCAACGGTAGAGGAACGCAATTTCATCATTCGCTTAGCATATTTACTTTGCATGCGCTGATGCATTCTGTCGTATTCTTCTTTGTATACACTATGATCAATTTTTTTGCAGACAGACTTTTCTCCGATGCATTCTGCTTTTAAAGGACAGGTCTTGCAATCTTTGCTTGAACTTCGGTAGCTTTTCTTTTGAAAACCTAATGCGTCGGTGCTTGTGCTTTTATAGGGAAGGATTGCTTTGTTACCGCGTTGGCATTGGTACTGATCGAGTTCTTTGTTGTAGATAAATCCATCTCTGCTTGGTTTGTACTGTCCGAAATTGGGGATGAATCCTCTGATACCTTGTACTTCCAGGTAAGCCAGTGAACTGCCACTGCTGTATCCTGTATCGCCAAAGAGTTCTTCGAGATCAAGTTTTTCTTCCTGTAAGTTTCTTCTAGTTAGATCAGTGATAGCGGGCAGGCTTTGACTGTCGCGCTTATCACTGTAATCAGCCATGATAGCGGTGATCACATGATGCGAGGCATCAACTGCAACTTGAGCCGAGTAGTTTAGCTGCCTGGGCTTTCCCGGCTTTACGCTGATGCGGGCATCAGGGTCAGTTGGGCTGTAGTGAGTATGATTGCTGAGGAATTTTGGCCTGGCATCTTCATTACTGTCGATCAGATTTTTGCGGAACTTATTTTGGCCTTTGTATTTTTTGACTTTCCAGGCATGATGCTGTTCAACTTTTTTTTTTCGCAAATAACTTACCGTCTTCTTCTCTTTGCCATCATCGTTATTTTCTAACTCTTCTGAAAATGTTTGTGCATCATCCATAACTTCTTTTTCCAGCAGGCTATCCAACGAAGCATTGGCCTTAATGTAGGCGCTGTCAACAGCCTGACGTCTGCCACTGACCATACCTTTATCAATACAGAGTTTTAATACCCGACGAAATAATTCAAGAAAGACTTCTTCACCGAATAATTGCCGGGTACGGGATAGGGTACTGTGCCAAGGAAGTTCTTCGTCGATATCGTAGCCGATAAAGAATAAAATATCAAGACGCATACGGGCATGTTCAATGATTTTTCGGTCGCTATTGAGGTTTTCAAGGTAACCGACCAGAATTAATTTAAAGAAAACCACCGGGTCAATGCTTTTTTGACCTTCGTGCCCGTAATAAGAGCGGGTGGAATTGTACAGGAATTGAAATGAAATTTGATCCTTGAGACGACGATAGAAGTTGTCTGGCGGAACACGCTCGCTGAGCTGGAAACTGTTAAACAGTTTTTCAGAATATGGTTTTTTGCCTTGCATGAATTAAAAATAATCAGGAAATAAATAAAAAAGCCAGAAGGATAAAGGAAGTTTTCAACTATATTTACGGTTGTGCAACAAACACATTGGGTTAAATGAAATGACTGGGATCTTGCTTGGCGGCTCGAGTGTTTAATTTTAAAATTATTGTTGAGCCGCCAAAGAAAAGTCGTAGCTTCGATTTCCGTCACTTCATTAACCCGGAACGATATCTATGATATCTCCAAATTATTTTTCGAATAATTTTCAACATACGGAGTTCCTCTTTTTACAACGGCCAAGATTCGATTTAGAAGTTTATTCCTGACAGCATTGATTACACTCATTTTTGATTTCCCTTCAGAAACTTTTCGTTCGAAGTATTTTTTTAATTCCGGAACATATTGTATGGATGATAGTGCTGCCAAATGAAGTGTTGATTTCAGGCTCATGTTTGCGAAATTAGAGGTTCCGGTCCGGCCTTTGATGCTTGTTCCGGATGTGTGGGAGAAGGGGGCTACACCGCAGTAACAAGCCAGTTTCTTGACATCAGTCATTCTGGTAAATCCATGCGTGTATACCATCAGTTCAGTTGCCAATACATTTCCTACTCCACCAACAGAGGTAGCCAAATCAAAGATTGATTTAAGTTCTTCATCTGAATTGATCAACGCTAGAATTCGCTTTTCAGTTGCCTCCTTACTTTTAGTAAGCCCGGTTAAAGCAGGTTTGTTTAGTTTCAATAGCTCTTTTCCGGTGGCCTTATCAATACTAACCATTTCTTTAATTGAAATCTTAATGGATTGCAAACTTTTTTTGATTCGATTACGACTCGTCATTAAATCCTTGATTAACTGTATTGTTTTGTTTGAGAGGGTAACAAGTTTGGCTTTGTCGGAATTGGTCATTGCGTAACGGGCAATTCGAAATGAATCCACTTTGTCATTTTTACCTCTGGTCATACCCATGCTCTTTTTCAAATGTAAGGGCGATTCCAGCCAAATCTTAGCATCCTGTAACATGAGGTATTCCACAAGCTGACGAGTGTAAATACCGGTATGTTCCATGCAGAACAAGGCATTGTGGTAATTGAATACGCCGGTTGAAATTAACCAGGTTTGCATTTTCTTGAAGCCCCTTTTGCTATTTTCAACTTGCAAGTGCCCAAGAAACTGTTCGTGTGTAACGATACTGATATCGAGGGTAAGTTTTGAAACGTCAATTCCGATAAAACAATCTTTTAATTGTTCAATATGTTTCATAATTTAGTGTTTAGGAAAAAAGGGATTAACCAGTGGTTATGTGAATCTCGAAACCTTTATAATGGGACCGTTCTCCCTAAAATCTATATGAGCCGGCATAACCAAGAAAGCAGGGAACTAAATCGTTCCGTAGGCCTAAATACCTTGTTAGCGCATAGGTCGCCCTGCAATCGGTTAATTTCTTTTTTCTGTTTTCAATGCAAATTTAAATTACTTTTAGATTACCGGTGCAAGTCTAAAGGTTAGCGGTAACTTTAGCGATTTGGTTAAGCCAGAAGAATTACACTCTTTAACTATGAGAAAAGTAGTTTATCCAAACACGGATGACGAGACTAAGAAACTTATGATTTACGAATCAGCAGAGGGAGTTTTCCTTTTTGGTTATGACTGTTTGCAGGACACTTTTTCTGTATGGGACAATTGGTATGAAAATATACAAGAAGCAGACGAATATTGTAGAATGACATTTAATGTCGACAATATTGATTGGATTACAATTTCTGATCCGCTTGAAAATTGTCAACACGATTTTATTCTTCCCACAAAAGTTAATGATGAAGGTCAATTAAAGCAAGAGTGGTGTAATTTAGATACGAAATTTATTGATGAATGGGTTGACATTGACCA
>JADLBA010000040.1 GCA_020848015.1 Crocinitomicaceae bacterium
GCCCCACATTGTAAACACCCGGAATATTATATTGGTAGGCAGGTGTAGGAGTATTGTCGGTATTGACACCACCATCTCCGAACGACCAGTTCCAACCGGTAATGGGGCTGCCATTTCCGCCGGAAGAAT
Organism: Crocinitomicaceae bacterium; assembly: GCA_020848015.1. Lineage (GTDB taxonomy): Bacteria > Bacteroidota > Bacteroidia > Flavobacteriales_D > Sanyastnellaceae > JADLBA01. The sequence continues at coordinate 130 of JADLBA010000040.1, forward strand.
TATCATCGAAACTGACTTGTAGCCCTTGGCAGCCTCCTGCCGGTCCCGAAGTTACAAATGCCACTATTGGTTTGGGAAAAACGTGAATCGTAATTGTGTGGGAAACCGGATTGCCATCAACCGTTGCGGTGAATACAACATCGTAATTCCCGGCTGTTGCAAAAGTGTGTGTGGGCTGAGCTGTCGGAGCACTTGCCCCATCGCCAAAATCCCAGTTGATGTTCTGGGGATTGATATACGAAGAGGAAAAGACAACTTCAATCAGTGGCGCACACCCCGAAGTAGTACTTGCACTTATCTGGCCACTGGTGTGTTTTGTTATCATAGTATTCAACAATACGAATGATAACAAAAAAATAATTGTATGTAATTGAGGTTTGATAATGTGTAGTATTCTTGTCCGGTGCAAATAAAACAAAAAACATTTATTATCAGCAATGGGTAGAATTCACGTTCTCATTATTTTTTCAACCCTGCTTGGTCAATTGATTGCAAGTGGGCAGGAAAAGTTGAACTGTGGAACTGACTCGAAAGTTTTTTTCAAAGAACTTCGCGGAACACTGCCAAATGAAGCAGAGTGTACTTATATTAAAAAAGTAAAGCGAACTCTTCAGATCACACTGCATATCTGCGAGAACGAAGCAGGCTCCACAGGAGTGAGTCAGGCACAGATTAATAGTGCATTGAACCTATTGAATTCAGATTTCGCCCCTTGTGGTCTTCAGTTTACTTATTGTCTGCAGGAGAATATGCAGGACTTTCAGTTCAACGCATTCAAACAAGGAGACCACGAAGAGCAAATGATGCTGATGTATTTCAAACCGAATACAATCAATGTCTATCTCTGCTCTACGGTAGAGACAATTGCTGATGGTCCGGTGAACGGTTATACTTATATGCCAGGCCCCGGCACAAAAGATATCCTCGTTATCTCCAAAGCCGGATTTGGTACATCGAGAACCTTTTCCCATGAAATGGGACACTACTTTGGATTGCTGCACACTTTTGAAAGCAACAACGGCACTGAACTCGTTGATGGAAGCAACTGTGATGTTGCCGGCGACCTGATCTGCGATACAGCCGCAGACCCCGATCCCAACGGAAACGCCAACCCAAACAACGACTGTAATTATACCGGTGCTATTGTCACAGACTCAAACGGTGATTATTACGTACCACCTACCTTTAACATAATGAGCTACTATCCCAATATCTGCACCTGCCGATTTACACCGATGCAGTATAACAGGATGACAAGCCAGTACCAACTAAACCGCAGCTACCTTTGGTGACATTCAGACACGTTAAAATTACTTTATTACTGTGCTTTGTTGTCCTCTTCTCCGGGGCACAGGATATTCACTTTTCCAACTTTGATCTGAGTCCCCTTACGCTGAGTCCTGCGCAAACCGGGTGGATGCAGAGCGACAAAAGAGTGGCAAGCATTTACAGAACGCAGTGGCAAGTACTTGGCAAACCGCTTGAAACTTTTGCTATTAGCTATGACCAGAAAGTTTACGCAATTCCTTATAACCTCAGCGCCGGACTTGTTTTTGTATCCGATCGTTCAGGTGGCATCGCTTTGGTGAACAACAAGATCATGCTTTCATTGGCGAAGAAAAGTTTTCTCGGACTTAATACTTTCAGCTATGGATTGCAGGCGGGTTACGTGCGCAAGCAACTTTCGATGGATGATGTGACATTTCCCGAACAATACAGCAGAGATATCGGACAGTTTGACCCGCGATTGCCCAACAGTGAATCAGACAGTCGTTTTGCACGTGGTTATTTTGACCTCAATGCTGGTGCGCTGTGGTCACGGAAGATGAAGAGAGGATTTTATGAAGCAGGCATCAGCGCTTTTCATTTGAATTCACCCGATGAATCGCTCTTTAACAATAGCAGCAAACTAAAACCACGGGTTGTTTTCAACGCTGCTTCACTGATCAAATTAAAAAGTTCCTTATTTCTACGCCCTTCACTTCTTGTTTCAAGAATGGAGCGTGCGCAGGAAATGGTGGGTCTGATGAGAGTGGGCAAATATCTTCCGTCCGGTAACCAGATCAAATCTCTGTATGCAGGTGCTGGTATAAGGACAGGAATACAGAGGAATGGTGACGCTGCAATTGCTATTGTCGGCGCAGAGTTGAAGTTTTTTGAATTGGCGCTTGCCTACGATGTGAATTACTCCGATCTGAAAGTAGCCACGAATAGCAGGGGAGCACTTGAGGTAGCCCTGATATGGAAAAGCCTCAGCACTGAAATTACTCATACCACTATTTCTTGCGATCGTTATTGATAATGCGCTATACTTATATATATATAGTTTTTCAGTTTCTCGTGATACAGGCATCTGCACAAGCTGATTCCCTTGCCGGACTGAATGCAAACACTCTTAAGAATCTCGCAAAAAATGCCGAGCGATTGGGAGATGTCTATTCTTCCATTGGTTATTTTGAAGCTTACACAGCGAAGAGAGGAAAGGATGTGGAGGCGCGCTATTCCCTCGGCAAACTCTATGAAGCAAGCCGTAATTATGATGCAGCAGCGCAGACATACGAAAGGGTTTTTCTCGATGCCGCCGAAAAATATCCCGAGGCATTGTATGATCAGGGACGAATGCAAATGATGCTCGGACAATATGAAGCGGCAAAAATTTCTTTTAACCAGTTTATTTCTGTTATCAAAAAAACCGACAAACGATCATTGGCAAAAACGGCTGCTATAGATGTGGCCGGTTGCGATTCTGCGGAAATTCTTCTCTCGAAACCGTTGAATATTGAAGTGAAAAATCTCGGCTCTCCGTTCAATTCCAAACACATTGATTTTTCTCCATTGTTGCTCGATGATACTCACATGATCTACGGCTCACTGCGTGAAGAGGAAATCAAGTATTATGATGAGGGATTGCCCAGACCGCAGCGTCAGTTTTATACAGCGGAAAAAAAGGATGGACAATGGGTAAACACGGGCTTGCTCGAAGGCCCGGTGAATGATCCCAAAGTACATACTGGGAACGGTGCAATCTCAACTGACGGAGAACGTCTCTACTTTACCCGTTGTGAGTCGGACTGGAAAAACAATGTACGGTGTGCACTATGGGTTGCTAAAAAAGCCGGTAACTCCTGGCTTGAACCGGAGAAGTTGAATGAACAGATCAATCTGCCCGACTATTCTTCTACTCAACCTGCTATTGGTACTGAATCCAAAAAAGGCTTAGATGTCATTTATTTTGTTTCTAATCGCCCCGGAGGGCAAGGCGGAAATGATATTTGGTTCACTGTTTATGACGCGAAAAAAAATACCTATAAAGAACCTCTCAACGCCGGAAAGACGATTAACAGTGAAAGAAATGAAACCACTCCTTTTTATGTGGATAGCGA
>JADLBA010000041.1 GCA_020848015.1 Crocinitomicaceae bacterium
AAAAAGAATTCAGGGCATTAACCATTTAAATTCAAATCAATGACATCAACGAAATACCTGTTGCTGGGGGGAATATTGTGCTTCGCTTTTTTGGCAGAGGCACAGGAATACCCCGTGAATTACGGATACATCGAAGATTGTGGTGGCTTCTTGGTAGATAACGGGTACAGCGCCAATGACTATGGCCCAAATGAAAACTCTACAACTACCATCTGCCCTGATGGAACAGGTGATCCATTCGTTAATCTCTATTTTGCCTCTTTCAATCTTGGATCAGGGGATGTGCTGAATATCTATGATGGAACATCTACTGGTGCACCGCTGGTGGGCAGTTATAGTGGTACTTCACTACAATCGTTAGATGTATTTGCAACCAATGAAAGTGGATGCCTCACTGTGGCGTTCACATCGAATGCGGATGCCAGCGTTGGAAGCTTTGGCGCACAGATTTCCTGCGGGCTTCCTTGCGCTCATCCTTTTGCGATAGTTACCAATAATTCTTCTGCAGAAGATACCATAAGAATCTGTATCGGAGAGCAGGTAACTTTTGATGGATCTCAGTCAACTTTCCAAAATGGAACCCAGGTTGCAAGCTTTATTTGGGATTTTAACGACGATACCCCGGATAATACTTCAGACTGGCCGGCTGTAACCCATTCTTTTTCCGAGCCGGGGGCATACAGAGTACAACTTTACCTCACAGACAATAACGGATGCGAGAGTGTTAACCTCCCCGATGTGCTGGTATTTGTAGCTACGGAACCCGACTTTGTTCTCTCTGCAAATGATTATCAGGTTTGCACCGGTCAGGCGGTAAACCTTGCAGGATCGGCTACGCCAGTTGAATGGAGTGCATTACCTGATGCAAATTTTGGTGGAGGACTTTTTATTCCCGACGATCAGTCGCAGTGCTTTTCTTCTCAGTTGACCTTTGCCGGCTTTGGTGCTGGACAGACCATTGAAAACATAAATGATATCGAAGATCTCTTCATCAATTTTGAACACTCATATATGGGAGATATCGTGATTACTTTTTACTGCCCCAACGGACAGTCACTTGTTGTGCATCAACAAGGTGGTGGAGGAACTTATTTGGGTATCCCTGTTGATGATGAGTCAATGACCCCCGGTATTGGATATGATTACTACTGGGCTCCGGATGCGGTAAACGGGACATGGGTGCAAAACGCCGGAGGAACTCTACCTTCAGGAACGTATCAAAGCGTTGGGCCATGGAGCAACTTGGTCGGTTGCCCGCTGAACGGCACTTGGGAGGTAGAGGTGTGCGATCTGTGGTCAATTGACAATGGTTTTATCTTTGACTGGTCTGTCCATTTTGATGCTTCCCTTTATCCGGAGTTGATTTCTTTTACCCCTACTATCGGTGCTGATTGCGAATCCACCTTCTGGAGCGGAGAATTCATTACTTCAACTGCCCCGGGATGCGATAATGTGGTCATTACACCAACCTCTCCCGGTAATCACACTTATACCTATACTGCTAAGGATAATCACGGATGTACCTACACCGAAAATATTCAAATCAATGTATATCCCGGACCTATTCCCGATGCAGGCGATGATATGCCTTTCTGCGGAAATCCCGTATCATTGAACGGTATAATTACCAATCCTGTTGGTGGTGTTAACTATTCCTACTCATGGTCACCTTCGCAACCATTGAGCAACTCACATATTGCTTCTCCAACAATTAATAGCCTACAGCAGGCCACTACATTCACCCTCTCGGTTTTCCCCAACAATGATCCACAATGCGTAGTAAGCGATGAGATAAATGTGTTTATCCCGGCGACTCCTCCAACACTCCCTGCCGATAGTACAGAAATATGTATGGGAGATGTCGTGTCGCTGTCACCCGCCCTGGAAGATGGAGAGCAGTATAACTACATCTGGACCTTCCTTGAAGGTGAAGGTGAACCGGTCGTTGTGCAGCAGAGCGGAAGTGTTTATAATGCTGAAAAACCAGGCACCTATTTCGTGGAGATCATTGAACCCGTATGTAATTTTTCATCGGAAAATCCTTTTGTGATCGAAGCTACCGTTTGCGAAATACTGATCCCAAATGTTTTTACTCCTAACGGCGATGGCGATAACGAGACATTTTATATTGAAGGACTCGAATACTTTCCCAACAGCACAGTGATTATCTACAACCGGTGGGGAGCTCAAGTGTATGAGAGCGAGGATTATCACAACGACTGGTCTCCTGGAGATTTGTCTGAAGGAACCTATTTCTACATTGTTGGAATGCGGAAGAGGAACAACGAAATGGAATACTTCGAAGGTAATCTTACTCTGTTGAGAAAATGATCAAAGGATAGAATTTTCTCTTTTTCGGAGCCCGGTTTTGCGGGCTTCTTTTTGTTTTTCTCTATGGATTCTTTTCTTTGCAGCCCCGATTTTTTTTAAAATGGATGCTGTAACCGAACTGGCTCAACTCGCCATTGCCTTGCGGATAGAGAAAGACGAAGATTTTCGCCTTCACGAAATAGCGCTTCGCCAGCGGTCAATTTCGCACCGCAGAAAAGAGGGAATAACTTGGTTCCCCTTAAAAATTGTTGAGACTGGATTTGGACTCGGCGCATATCCCTACCTGATCATAGAGAATCCTGGTGAAAAGCACAAACATTATTTTCAATCGTCCTGCCCCGTTTCTTTATTCAGTATGGCAGAAGGAAACGAAGGTGAACATATCAATGGTATCGTCGGATATGTGGATGATAATAAGATGAAAATATCCTTTTATATAGATGATCTCCCCGACTGGGTGGACGAAGGAAAAATCGGGGTGAATCTGATGTTTGATTCAAGGACTTATGATGAAATGTTCAAAGCGCTGAATGTCCTGATAAATGCAGAAAAAGGCAGAATAAAACTACTCCGTGATACATTATTGGGCTACCGTACTCCCGAAATTATTAAGGAAGAATACTCATTTTCCTCAAATCTTAATACATCCCAAAATGAGGCTTTGAGAGATATTCTCGAAGCACAGGATATAGCGATCGTTCACGGGCCTCCCGGAACAGGGAAAACAACTACACTGACCGAGGCTATCCGGGTGCTTTCGCAGAGAGAAGGACAGATTTTGGTCTGTGCACCGAGTAATGCTGCGGTAGATCATCTCACAAGAAAACTTTCTGAAGCCGGACTGAATACCGTCAGGGTAGGGAACCTCTCCCGCGTGGAAGAAGATGCAACACAGCACACCCTCGATGTGCTGATTAGTCAAGACAGGGAATTCAGACAGATACGCGAATTGAAAAAACGTGCTACAGATTTGCGAAAAGTGGGGGCAAAGTACAAACGTCAGTTTGGAAGGGAAGAGGCCGAACAACGCAAACTTATTTTTCGTGAAGCGAAAGAATTAAGACGTGAGGCACGTGAACTGGAAGACCACATTATTCAACGTGTACTTAATAAAGCTCAGGCAATTACGTGTACTCTGATTGGTGCTATGCATCCTTATCTCGAAGGTAGAAAATTCCGAACCGTAATCATTGACGAAGCCGGTCAGGCACTGGAACCGGCCTGCTGGGTTCCGGTACTAAAGGCTGAAAAAGTGGTGATGGCGGGAGACCCTTTCCAATTACCTCCAACGGTCAAATGCCGTGAAGCGGAAAATGCCGGTCTTGCGGTTACACTACTCGAAAAAGCTATCCAACGCCACCAACGTGTGAGCCTTATATGCACCCAGTACAGGATGAACTCTATGATCATGCAGTTTTCAAACCGCTGGTTCTACGGAGGAAAATTAGAAGCAGATGAAAGTGTGGTTGACCAACACCTTCCGTTTTCACAGGAAAAAATTGAATTCATTGATACTGCTGGCTGTGGGTATGAGGAAGTAGAAGGGGAAGACAGATCAAAATGCAATCCCGAAGAAGCAGGGGTATTGTTGCGCCATTTTGAATCGTTGAAAAACAATGCTGATCATGTATTCAGTACCGGAGTGATTTCACCCTATCGCGCACAGGTTGAGATACTCGAAGAATTTTTTGCACAGTGGTCTCAGGTAACAGTCAATACTATTGACTCCTTCCAAGGACAGGAAAGGGATGTTATTTATATCAGCCTTGTAAGGAGCAATGAAAAAGGTGAGATCGGTTTTTTGAGCGATTACAGAAGAATGAACGTTGCGATGACTCGCGCCAAAAAAAAGTTAGTGATTGTGGGGGATAGCGCTACAATGGGCAACGACAAATTTTATGCGGCTTTTCTCAATTACATTGAATCCATTGGTGCCTACCATACTGCATGGGAATGGATGCTGTGAAAAATTCCTTTTCTAAAATAAAGTCTCCTCATCGTTGTTTTACCTTCTTAATTCTGCACAATGAATAAGAATATCCTTTTTGCTCTGGCTGCTATGATGCTGACAGTATCCTGTAAAAAAGATCAGCCGGAATCACTGGTAACTAATCCACAAGATAGCGGGCCGAAGCTAATTTTCAAATTTGCCTTTAATCCAAACCAGGAACGACTGAACAGCTTAGGTATTCCGTCCACTGTCCCCACGGGCCGTGCTGCTCAAAGTCCTTCATTCAATAAAATTTCAGCACACTATATTGAACTGACACCTACAATATGGACTCAGGTAGGACAAGGCGAATTGATATACAACGGGCCGAGTACTTCTGCGGGCGGCAATAACGCCATTGACTTTAGCCAGGCCATCATTGTAGGAGAGGGAGAAAATTTTCTTTCTTACCCTATATCAGCGATTGAACCCGGTAGCTATGCGTACATTCGTGTATCACTTTCTTACCAAAATTACAATATTGCTTATCGCGCAAATAGCCTTGATCTCACAGGCACTCTGGCAAGTTTTATTGGCTTCAACAATTACATTGGATCATATATCATCAATACCCAAAGTGTAGCAGTCAACGACGATAAACTACAGGGCTCTTGGGGTTTTGAAACGGAGGTGTTCGGAACCTCATATATTGCTACCGGTCAGACACCTCCTGGTGCGACTACAGTTCCCAATCCATTGAGCAGTACTTCCCCTATACCCGCCGGTAGCTGCCTTGTTACGGGTTCGTTTAATACTCCTTTCATAATTACCGGAAATGAAACGGAAGATATTGTGCTTACTCTATCTCTTTCTACCAACAATAGTTTTGAGTGGTCGGAGATCACCGCCGACGGAAAGTATGAGCCATCAATTGGTGAAAATGTCGTTGATATGGGTATCCGGGGATTGATTCCTATTGTGGATTGAATCGTCAAAACCCAGCTTAATAAACCCGAGTTTTTTTCCTCAGTTATCTTTATTGAAATCGTCGTCATTCATTTTCCTGATCTGGATATTTCCTCCGAAAAGTGAATTGACAAGCGATATCCAAAGCGCAAGAAAAAAGGCAGACCAGAAACTCGCAAGATAGAATCCCGGAACAATTTCTTTGGCCAGAAGTAACATTACTGCGTTAATCACAAGCAGAAATAACCCGAACGTAACAAGTGTCGCCGGTATGGTCAATACAATCAGCAATGGTTTTAGGAATGCATTTAGCACAGCAAGCACCAACGCTGTCACAAGAGCTACCCAAGGACTGTTAAAGGTTACGCCATCCATTAGATAATCGGCAACGATCATCGTCAGTGCAGTGAGCATGATCTGAAAAGAAATTCTTGAAAATTGCTGGTTCATCAGCACAAAATTAAGGACGAGTTCTTTTTCATTTCATTAATTTTGTCGCATAATAAAATATACGCAAATGAAATTCTTCATTGATACCGCCAATCTTCAGCAGATCAGAGAAGCCCATGAATTGGGTATCCTTGACGGAGTAACGACTAACCCCAGTCTGATGGCAAAGGAGGGAATTTCTGGCAAAGACAGGGTGCTGAAACACTATGTGGATATTTGTGAAATAGTAGATAATGGTGACGTAAGCGCAGAAGTGATTGCTACCGATCTGGATGGCATCATACGGGAAGGCGAGGAGCTTGCATCTCTTCATCCGAACATTGTCGTCAAGGTACCCATGATCAAAGAAGGGTTAAAAGCCATTCGATATTTTTCCGACAAAGGAATCCGCACCAATTGTACTTTGATATTCTCGGCAGGGCAGGCTTTGCTCGCTGCAAAGGCCGGAGCCGGCTATGTTTCACCGTTTGTGGGTCGTCTTGATGATGTCTCTACTGACGGCTTGCAATTAATTGAGCAGATCAGGCTGATCTATGATAACTATGGATACGATACCGAGATTCTCGCTGCGAGCATACGCCACCCGATGCATATTGTTAATTGTGCTGAGATCGGTGCTGATGTGGTAACTGCCCCTCTCAGTGCCATTACCGCATTGCTAAATCATCCATTGACCGATAACGGCCTTTCACAATTTCTCGCGGATCATAGAAAGTCAACTGAGCTTGCGAAATAGATATCCGGCAACTTTCCTGAATATACAAAATACATATTTTTCTTCTCCTACTCCGTCGCTGTGAATCTTTAAAATGCTGATAGAACTTTTTCCCCAGAATATTGATATGCGCAAACTCGGCCAGGCGGTTGAAGTACTGCGGTCTGGAGGAATATTGATCTATCCAACCGATACTGTTTACAGCATCGGCTGTGCGCTGGGTAATACAAGAGCGATTGAACGGGTGGCGAAACTCAAAAAAATACGCCCCGAAAAAGCCCATTTCTCTCTCATTTGTTACGACCTCTCTCATTTGTCGGATTACTGCAAACCGATTGATAATCGTGTTTTCAAAATGATGAAGAGTATTTTGCCAGGTCCCTATACCCTAATCTTAGAAGCAAACCGAAACATTCCAAAAATTTTTTCTTCAAATAAAAAAACTATTGGGATAAGGGTCCCCGATAACCCCATCACAAGAATGCTTGTGAAAGAACTTGGCTCTCCAATCATTGCAACTTCGGTCATTGATGAGGACGACATTGTGGAATACACCGCCGATCCTTTGCTGATTCACGAAAAATGGGAACGCCTTGTGGACTTGGTCATTGATGGCGGGCCGGGAGGATTGGAACCTTCAACAATTATTGATTGTACACGTGGTACACCGGAAATTATTCGTGTCGGAAAGGGGCCCTCACCTTTATAATGATATGCTTTGAAGCGTTTGCTGTATCGCAGCAGGTAAGGCTCCTGCTATGTCGGAAGCGATCATTCCCGCTTCTCCCTGACGAGCCGCTATAATATCGCCTGAAAGTCCATGAAGATAGGTGCCGGCAATGGCTGCACCAGACGGCGAATATCCTTGCGCGAGGAACGATCCAATCACTCCTGTAAGCACATCACCGCTCCCCGCTGTTGCCATTCCAGGGTTTCCCGTAGAATTAAAAAAAAGTTTACCATCCGGCAAGGCGACAGAAGTATGCGCCCCTTTCAGAACGATGACAATACCCAACTCAGTTGACTTTTTCTGCTGTGTTGCAATACGCTCAAATGTGTCACTATGTTTCCCAAAGAGACGGTCAAACTCACCGGTGTGAGGCGTAATAACCGAATTTTCGGGAAGGTGTTCTGACAGTTTTTTTTCTGCAATAATGTTCAGCGCATCTGCATCAAAGACGATTGGAATTTTCGCTTCTTTAATTACTCGGCGAACCATTGCGGAGGTCTCAGAATGTTGCCCGATTCCCGACCCAATAGCAATAGCAGATTTGGTGTTGTCAGCACGTGTGCTCTGAAGATGGAGATTGTTTTTATCTGCCATACACATGGCCTCTGGAATTATTGACAGAAGCGCCCCGACTCCGTTGTTGGGAATATTTACTGTGGCAAGGCCACATCCGGCCCGCATTGCGCCGAGAGTACATAAGGCCGCCGCTCCAAACTTCCCGTTGCTGCCCGCAATGATCTGCAAATGGCCAAATTGATTTTTATAGGCTGATTTTTTTCTTCTTTGTACAATTGAAATTTCTTCTCCGGGAATAATCACCTGAATCCTGTCCTCAAATCTCGATGGAAATTGTGCGTGCAAACCAATATCAAGCACTGCGATCTTGCCGGTAAAAATTTCGTTTTCAGGAAAGAAAAAAGCGCGCTTTGGAACTTGGAAAGTCAGTGTATAAGCAGCTCTTACTATAGCGCCCTGCTGAGGTATTAAAAGATCACCGTTAAAACCAGACGGCAGATCAATAGAGATAGTTCGATTTGCGAATGGAGAAATGGCCATTACCCATTGTAGGTATTCTCCTTCCAGAGGCTTATTCAGCCCACTTCCCAAAAGTGCATCAATGATCCACTCCTGTGGTTCAAAGTGGAATGATTTCGGAATATTATTATGAAAAAAAATAGAAAGTGAAGCGGTTTCTCCAAGCAATTTCAAGTTGTGCAAAAAATCTACACTGCCTTTTTTAACGCTCCCCACAACAATGACTCTGACTGTTTTGCCCGCCATGAATAGCATTCTGGCGATGGCGAGCCCGTCACCACCATTGTTACCTGTTCCGGCAATAATGCAAAAATGTGTTGCGCGAATGTGGGTCAGTATCCAGTTGCTGCATTGGGTTGCCGCTCTTTCCATCAGTGCTGCAGATGAAACGGGTTCGTGAAGAATGGTATATGCATCCCAATCGCGTAACTGTTGAACGGCGGGTATCCTCATAGCTCAAAGTTACGATTGAAATCAGAATAGACCCCCCCTGATCCATTCGTAGAGTTCGATTTTTACTGCAATACCATTCACAATCCACCGTTCGCAAGTTTACTCTGTTATAATGAAAGGACATTGGCACAACTTTACTTTCACATTTGGAAAATTCTGCCCGATGAAGTGTGTAAAATTCGTTTTTGCGTTCGGTCTTTTGATGTTTGTCAATGCGCTTTTGGCGCAAATGCCTATTGCCTTATATGATAATTCGAGGATTTACCGCGAGGCAACGGAATTGTTTGACCACGAAAAATACGTGGCGGCAAAGGAAAAATTTGAGCAGTACATCGCTCTGGAAAATGATCCCCTGTATGCTCTTAGGATCAACTCTGAATATTACCGCGGCATTTGCGCACTCTATCTCTATCACAAGGATGCGGAATATATTCTTGAAAAATTTGTCAGAGACCATCCGGACAGCCCATGGAAACAAAAAGTTTACTTTGAACTCGGTACGTTTAATTACAAGAAAAAAGCGCTGAAAAAAACACTGGAGTGGTTCCGCTTAGTGGATGAAAAGTCTCTCAGTGAGACGCAAAGAATTGAATTCAGGTACAAGCGCGGCCAAGCTTCATTTGAAGAGGGAGATATTGTCAATGCGCGCCAGGATTTTTACGAAATAAAAGATAAGGAGAGCGAGTACAA
>JADLBA010000042.1 GCA_020848015.1 Crocinitomicaceae bacterium
AAGCCTTATTCGAGATTTAGTATTTGATATATCTGAAAAATATGGCATTCAAAAAGATAAGTCAGCTAATTCAATCAATGCAACAATTGAAAAACTTGCCGTTATTCAAAAAAATGTCCATGAGAATCCTCCAGTAATAGCTATGCAAGTATTAATAAATGCTTCTGGCCTATATGTTCCCGGCCCTAATATAAAGGATATACTGAATAAAGTAGATGATATAACTATTGGATCTAATGAATTTTATTCTATATATGACTTAGAAAAAGAGAAATTTCTAACCGTTGACCCTAAGGTTTTAGAGGTTTTAGGGATAGGCTCAAATTCTGTAACTATACAATCATTATTCGGGATGGATCCAAACCAAAGGCTTTTCTATGAGGAAGATGTAGATCACGTTGCAAGATGGGCTGGAATTGCTTATATCGTTCTAGCATTTCCCGGATTTTCATTTAAAGCAATTAGCGATCACTATAAGGTGAACTTTAGAGTTGCTATAAACAACAGTATAAATCCTCAAATAAATGAAGCAAAGATTATTATGCTTGAAAAGAAGTGTTATTTGGTTTATGATGATAAGAACCCATCAAATAAAGAACCCCGCTTCCACTTCGACCGCTGGACCGTCTATGATGCCTCACAGTTTGAATATGTCAGCCCTGTTTTTGTCACCAATTTACAGCAGGGAACCTATATGAATGCACTGGCCTATCTTCTCAATGCCTTCCTGTTAGAGGTACCTCCAAAATACATCGCCATCATGGAAGAAAAGAGAAAAACAGACCGCAACAAAGCCGTAGCCAACGAACTCAATAAAAACCTGCTCAATTACACCGGTATTGAATACGAATTTGACGAATCACAAATAGGCGATTGCTTCGCAAAATCAATCCGCCATAAAATGGCCGAGATCATGAGAATCTGGGATCGCAGCTCGAAAAATATCTCCGTCCTCTCTGACCAGGAAGCCATGCAATGTGCCCGAAAACTGGGACTCATTCCCGTCCCTACCCTCGTAAAACAACTGCTCTACAGAAATATTCTCGACTGATACCCCGATCTCCTTTTCTATATATATGGCCCTCAAGGGCCTTTTTTTTGCCTTTTCGAAAAATCCGAATTAGCCCAACTATCAAATTGACCCTACTCATATTTGAATCACTATTGAACAGCTAATTATTATCTATTAATTATAAACCTAATACTACAATCATGAATTATCCCAGAATCAGAGAGCTTCGCCTCCTCCACAATCTCAAACAAGAGTACGTTGCAGAACAACTCAACATTTCTCAGCCAGAATACAGCCGACTCGAAAATGGCCGGCGAGAACCCCGCGTCGAAGATTTTCAATGCCTCAGCCGACTCTACGGTGTCAGCCCCGGTACCTTCATCCCCAACCAAGAACCTTCCCGCTCCTTTGCAGAACCAGACACCGGAAACCTACCACAACCAAGAAATCCCACCTCACATATCCCCTACTGGGTCGGCCTTCTTGAACATCACCAAGAAATCATGAATACACTCATCAAAACCCAACAGCGCTCCGAACAATTGTTCGACCGACTCATTAAACTGCTGGACCATAAAGAAGTGAGCTAATTATTCACCATTCCCCCTTTGATACTTCACGAATAGAACCAACAAATGAATACCCTGACCCGATGCGGCTAAATGAAATACCCGCAGATCAGAAGCCCTGAACTTTATTCCGCAATACTTCCCCATGAAATATCCCAACCACCACGGGCACAACACTCATGGAAGGCAAAAAAAACTCATGATGAATTCATCGGGGCTGCCACCTCAATGAGAATAAGAATGAGAATAGGAACGAGAATAGGAACGAGAATAGGAACGAGAATGAGAATGGGAATGAGAATGGTAACGAGAATGAGAATGGAAAATAAGAAAACTAAGGAAATCTGGAAAAACAGAATTTCTACCAGCCAATTTCCTTTTTTCTAAACGATCCTATTACTGCTGATGACTGTCCTGACAGCCTGTTTCAGGCGAGTGAAATGATGAGATGGCGCTTTGCTCCCAATGCCTTCTTGATCCCCGCACTTCCAATGGAAACTCCCATTGGGCAGCGCAAACGGTTGTGTTGGGTTGAATAAACAGATTGGATAGATGCGGCCGGCAAAGTGATGTGGCTATTTCTCAAATTCCATCGCTTTGACGTAGAATTCTTCAGGCTCATATTACCCGGCTTGAACTCATTGTCCACAAGCCGGCTTTTGCCACTGCCGCTACACAAATGGCTTTGGTATTGAACAATGGTGATATCTGAACTGATCTTGATCCCGGTATCATACCATTCCTATTCAAAAAAATAATCTGATATTATATTCAATGTCAACATAAATCAAAGTTGCAGAGATGGGTAGTAAACTATTAATGGATAATTAATGTATAACAACCGGTAATAGAAGTATCTTATCCTGAATTATCATTCTATTACAGATAATTGAAACCTATTTTCTCTGTTTCGCGTAAGACCGCTAAAATCTTTGCACAAATGACACTCAACTCATCACAATCCAATTCCGACTCAGTCGAAATCAACGAAAAGCCTCGTGTGCTCTATCTTGATGATGATCAAATGAACTTAGATGCTTTCCGTGCAAATTTTCGCGACTCATTTACGGTTTTTACCTCCACAACCCCAGTGGATGCATACCATCTTATTGAAGCCGAAAAAATTCAGATTGCTATTGCTGACCATAATATGCCCAGCATGAGCGGAGTAGAGTTTCTCGAAAGTATTTCAAGCGATTTTCCCTGTGTTCAGCGAATACTCCTCACCGGACATACCGAACTCGTTCCTCTCGTTGAAGCCGTCAACAAAGGGAAAGTTTTCCGTATCCTGACCAAACCTTTCAATATGAAAGAAATCAGCGGAATGATCTCAGAAGCTTGGAAACAGTGCCGTGATATCATGGTGCAGGAAAAACTGATACAACAACTTAAGAGACAAAACGCCCAATTCGAATTTATTCTCAGACAACGTCTTCTTTCCTGAAAAACTACCATTCAACTCTTAAAAAAAGTCTGCTTTTTTATGCAGACTTTTTTATTTGCCCCGTTATTTCCCATCTTCGCAACCCTTTGGAACGATAACCTGCAATCCCCGTCTTTTTTCATGTCCGAAGAAATAATTATTTATACCGATGGCGCAGCCAAAGGAAACCCCGGCCCCGGAGGCTACGGAATTGTCCTAATGGCCGGAAAACACTACAAAGAAGTCTCAGAGGGTTTTCGTCATACAACCAACAACCGGATGGAACTTTTGAGCGTCTGCATTGCTCTCGAAATGCTGAAAAATCCAGGAAGTATAGCAACAGTATATTCTGACTCACGCTATGTAGTTGACTCGATTGAAAAAAAATGGATAGATGGCTGGGTAAAGAGAAATTGGAAGAATGTAAAAAACCCTGACCTGTGGCAGCGATTCCTAAAAATTTACACTCAGCACAAGGTAAAATTCAAGTGGGTCCGCGGCCACAATGGCAATCCAATGAACGAACGCTGCGATGTACTCGCGGTTGCTGCCAGCAATAGAAAAAATCTCCAAACAGATACCTGGTTCGAAACTCATCAGGCAGATAAATGAGTTCTTTTCATGCTCCTCTTGTTGAAACTCATCGCCCAATCCATAATTTGTCTTTGTTTATTTTCGCTGCCTTAAAAACACCTATTGATGCGCACCGATCTTTACCAGGGACACGACTATTACCTGATGGATGAACTGCTCTCTGAAGAGCAAAAACTTGTTCGCGACACTGTCCGGGCTTGGATAAAAAAAGATGTTTCCCCAATCATCGAAGATGCCGCCGAAAAAGCAGTATTTCCAAAACACCTGATCAGAGGTTTAGCGGAAATGGGTGCCTTCGGTCCCTACATTCCCGTAGAATATGGTGGTGCCGGTCTCGACCAGATTTCGTATGGACTCATTATGCAGGAACTCGAAAGATGCGACAGCGGATTGCGATCCACCGCCTCCGTTCAGAGTTCGCTGGTGATGTACCCCATTTACAAATACGGAAGCGAAGAACAACGAAAAAAATATCTTCCTAAACTAGCTAATGGAGAATGGATCGGCTGCTTTGGTCTTACCGAACCTGATTTCGGCTCCAATCCGGGCGGAATGGTTACCCACTTCAAAGATATGGGCGATCACTTTCTGTTGAATGGCACCAAAATGTGGATATCAAATGCCCCGTTTGCCCATATCGCAATAGTATGGGCGAAAAATGAGGAAGGCCGCATTCATGGCCTGATCGTGGAGAGAGAAATGGAAGGCTTTTCAACCCCCGCAATGCACGGCAAATGGAGCCTGAGAACCTCCGACACCGGAGAGCTAATATTCGATAATGTAAAAGTGCCGAAAGAAAACCTACTCCCCAATAAAAGCGGTCTCGGTGCTCCCCTCGGATGCCTCGATTCTGCCCGGTATGGAATCGCATGGGGAGTAATAGGGGTAGCACTCGACTGCTATGATGTTGCACTGCGCTATTCGAAAGAACGTATGCAGTTCGGAAAACCCATCGGCGCTTTTCAACTTCAACAAAAAAAATTGGCCGAAATGATCACTGAAATTACCAAAGCACAATTGCTGACATTCCGGCTGGGGCAGTTGCGCAACGAAGGGCGTGCTACCTCTGCACAAATTTCAATGGCAAAAAGAAACAACATTGCAATGGCTAAAGAAATTGTGAGCGAGGCAAGACAGATACTCGGTGCCATGGGAATCACCAATGAATTCCCAGTGATGCGACACATGATGAACCTTGAATCGGTCATCACCTACGAGGGCACACACGATATCCACCTGTTGATCACCGGAATGGATATCACCGGACTCGACGCATTCAAATGAGCGTTTCTAAAAAAAGATAACGCCGCCTCCTCTACAGAATGCGGCGATCTTATTTAATATTTCTGTTTTTAAATTTCCGAAAACTCCAGCACTGAAACATACACCCCCGATCCGATCGTTTTCAATGTCGTTCCCGCAGGAAGCCACATCGGCAATACCAGTGGGTCCGTAGTCTGCGACCAACTGGAATAATCAGTAGATCCGAGAACGCTAGTGCAGATATTATCGCTGTATCTGGATGTAGAAGTGGAATACTTCAAAATGCTGTGGATTGTATTGCCATTGACAAGGAAACCGCTCGCCACCCCCGCCTTCACCCACTGTGATGGAGAGGGTAACATATCGGGTCTGCCGGTACAATAAGTATTATACAACGCTCCTGTAAGAGAGGTAATTTTCCAAACCTTCCCAGTGGGAACGGTCTGTTCGGTATTGCTGACAATCAACACCCTGCTGTATTGAAGTGCGGTTGTCTGCGCCAGCAGAGTTCCTCCAGCCAGCACAATGAAAAAAAGTAACAGTAGTTTTTTCATGATAGTTATAGAATGAATGTAAGGATTCATCGTGATCCGCCTAAATAATGAATAGATCAAGGTTCCCAGCTTTGAGATTATGCCGGAGACATCAATATTATTCATTTCGATCAGATAATACGAGCGAAGATAAAAAATTTCCCCTGCTGCTGATCGTGTCTCAAATATAAAATTTGTTTATGCCTATAGTTTACACTACAACCGGTATTTCCTCCTGCTTACTCAGTCTTTAAAAAAATGGACAATTGCCTTTCTTATTAGTAACTCCTGATCTTCCGCGCCCAATGGGGGCAGGTCTTCAACCCTTCTATAATGGGGCCAGCCGTCGTCATCCCTTCCTTCAAACACATAGTATCCGTAGGGTTCTAAAAGGGTACATATCGCGATATGCATGAGTTCCAGTTTCTCGTCCTTTTTAAAATTCTGATAGCCTTTACCGAGTTCCTGCACACCGATCAGAAACAAAATAGCGGCATAGTCAAGCTTTTCACCATAGTGTGTCGAAATTCGCTCAACGGTATTATTCCATGACTGTTCGAATATATAATCCATGAATTGTTGGAGTTCTATTTATTATCAATCGGGTTAATGAAAAAAAGGACAACCTATTTCTAAAATTTTCGTCTAAATTATGACTATCTTTGATACAAAGAAGACCTAACGACATTTGTGTAATGAAGTTGATTTTTAGCCGAAGGACGATCACTATCGCTGTTTTTGCAGCTATTACTTTGAGCGTTAGCTCACAAGAACGAATTGAGTTCCTCAATCCACAGTTGAATACAGTAAAAGATTCTCTCTCCTGCAAGTATATTAGAACGGTGTGGCCTCAGGAAGATAGTTCCTATAAAGTAGAGGTCAAGTACAAAACCGGAGAGGTAATGATGGCCGGAGTATATTCAAATCCCGAACTAACGGTTGAAAATGGTAACTTTCAATTTTTTTATGCCAATGGATTTGTAGAATCAGAGGGCCGTTTTCGCAATGGGATCAAAGTAGGAACCTGGAAGCGATGGAATTATGACGGTCGCCAGAAACCCGAACGATTCTATCCCGACGAAAATTTTAAACGCTCCAACCGCACTACAGCACCTGCAAAATTTCCGGGCGGCATCAATTCCCTCCATCAATTGGTGAATGACAGCCTCATATACCCCGAAGAGGCAATGAGAAGAAAGATTCAGGGAACCGTTTATGTAACTTTTATGATTGATGAGGCAGGCGATGTGAGGCAGGCAGAAATCAGTGGCAGTGTTCACTACCTGCTCGATGAGGAAGCTCTTCGCTTTGTCTCCAATATGCCGAGCTGGAGCCCAGCCACACGCTATGGAGTTCCCATTGATTCAAGTTTTATCATGCCCATCACTTTTGATATTCAGTCCGAAAAAGCCACGTTTGTCCCCGGGTCTTCTAAAGCCGAAGAACCCTTTAAAACAAAGGCAGGTCAAATCGCTGCTCAGAAATAAAAAACCCGCCGTTGCCTAAGCTATGGCGGGCGAAGTCGGGATGACAGGACTTGAACCTGCGACCACACGCCCCCCAGACGTGTACTCTACCAACTGAGCTACATCCCGTAAAATTTGCGGGTGCAAAACTAATAAAGCCGCAGCTTAATTGTGTGGAAGTTGATGAACTTATTTTGAGGAAATCTATCGCCAACAACAGTTCGTGGTTCCTGCACAGCATAGATTCATTGAAGGCGGGAACAGTGCCCGCAATAAAAAGGGTCAAATGAGTCTGCTAAAAAATAAATTATTCTACTTTGACCGACTCTTCAGATGTCGCCTCTTCTTCTACTTTAATGATTCCAGTGCCGTACAATCCACCTTTATAGGCTTCGATATCTAGTACCGCAAAGCCTGACTGGCCTTTCTTGTAAAACTCTGTAAAATTAAATGTCGCCTGACCGGATCCATTGGTTACTGACTTTTCATCAAAGCGAAGCGCGTTTGGTGGTGGTGGATTTTCAGAAGGGCTGGAAAAAAGACGAACCGTTGCTCCGGGAACAGGGAGACCGTCGCTATTAATAACCCGCACAATTGCTACTGTATCCTTATCCTTTTTGCAGGCAGTTATCCCCACAAAAGACACCAGCAACAATATTCCAAATACAAGCCTTAATTTAGTAGAGATCATCATAGAGTGGTTTGCTTAATTTTGCCCCTCATTTTATTTAACAAACAGAATCAACGCGTACAAAGAAAGTAAATTTTCCACTATGTCAAGACTTTTGCTTCCACTCTTCAGTTGCCTGACCGCGATAATACTCACAAGTGCATCCGGCTGTGGCCAAAAAAAGAATGTTACTGAAAGCACTTCTGCTGCACCTGAATCCATACAAAATCAAACAAAACAAACAGAACAACCAAATATGCCCCAACCTCTCCAAGCCCCAACCCCCGATCCCAACCCTAAGAATGCACGGGTAAAAATCACCACTAATTTTGGCGCAATGACGATCAAATTATACGATGAGACACCCGCCCACAGAGATAATTTTCTAATGCTTGCAGAAAAAGGATTTTATAACAACACTCTTTTTCACCGCTGTATCAAGAACTTTATGATTCAGGGAGGTGACCCCGAAAGCAAGGGCGCTCCCACGGGAAAACCGCTCGGAGCGGGCGGTCCTGGTTATACGGTGGAAGCAGAGTTCCGAAATGACCTCATTCATAAAAAAGGAGCGATAGCTGCTGCAAGACAAGGAGATGGTGTGAATCCTCAGCGCCGCTCCAGTGGCAGTCAGTTTTACATTGTACAGGGAACTGTAATGACCGATGGCCAACTGGCGCAAGTCCAGGCCTACATCAACCAGAAAACTCCCGGTTTCAAATACACCGAAGAACAAAAAAATATCTATAAACAAATCGGTGGAACTGCACAACTCGATATGGATTACACCGTATTTGGCGAAGTAATCGAAGGATTGGATGTTATTGATAAAATCGCTTCTCAACCCACCGCACCCGGCGATCGCCCGATACAAGATGTTGTGATCACCTCAGTTGAAATCATCAAGTAGTTTTATTCTTGTCTTTCTTCATGAAGGAAAAAATTGATCAATACCTCCAGGAAATTGACTGTGTAGAGACTTCTTCCGCAGAAGAAATTGAGCAATTCCGCATCCGCTATCTCGGACGTAAGGGTCTACTCAACGATCTTTTTGAAGAATTCAAAACCGTCCCGAACGAAAATAAAAAATTTATAGGCCAGGAACTGAACCGGCTGAAAAATGCTGTCCAGGAAAAGATCCTGATGCTGCAGAAATCTTCTTTGCCAATAGAACAAGGCGAAAAGAAAGTGGAAGATCTTACCCTGCCCGCCGGGCAAGTTCCCCCGGGAACACTGCATCCGATTTCCATCGTCAGAAGAGAAATACTCGATATTTTTTCCAGAATCGGTTTTACTGTGGCAGACGGACCGGAAATCGAAGATGACTGGCATGTATTCTCCGGCCTCAATTTTCCTCCCGACCACCCTGCGCGAGATATGCAGGATACCTTTTTTATTGAAAAAGATCCTGATCTTGTACTGCGAACACATACCAGCAGCGTCCAAGTGAGAGTCATGGAAAGCCAGCGTCCACCACTGAGAATCGTAATGCCTGGTCGGGTTTACAGAAATGAAGCCGTCAGTGCCCGCGCCCACTGCCAGTTTCACCAAATAGAGGGTCTATATATTGATGACGGGGTTTCATTCGCAGACATGAAACAAACCCTGCTCTACTTTGCACAGGAGTTTTTTGGAAAGACTCGTATCCGTCTGCGCCCCTCCTACTTTCCATTTACCGAACCCAGTGCCGAAATGGACGTTTTCTGGGGGCTGAACTCGGAAGCCGATCACCGCATCACGAAAGGAACGGGGTGGCTCGAAATCATGGGCTGTGGTATGGTAGATCCCAATGTACTTTCTGCGAGCAATATCAATCCTGACAAATACAGTGGCTTTGCTTTCGGAATGGGAATAGAACGGATTGCCATGCTTCGCTACCAGATTGATGATCTGAGAATGTACTTTGAAAATGATGTGCGTTTCCTGAAGCAGTTCAACCGATTTATCTAATCACTTCTTTCTGTCTGAAAATTTGCTCGCAGAAATATTCTCTTTTCATCCATAAAAATGTCGTTTCAGTTTACCTC
The DNA here is from genome assembly GCA_020848015.1 of Crocinitomicaceae bacterium. Classification (GTDB taxonomy): domain Bacteria; phylum Bacteroidota; class Bacteroidia; order Flavobacteriales_D; family Sanyastnellaceae; genus JADLBA01. The sequence goes on from JADLBA010000042.1 coordinate 9,555, forward strand.
CCTATATTTGTACGCATTTGAAAAATAAACCCATGGCAACGGAAATCGCCGGAAAGAAAAAAGATCAGACAAAGAACATTACAAATGAAAAATCGGGCAGCCGGTTTACTAAAGACACTTATGTCAAATGGTTTCGTGAAATGCTGCTGATGAGGAGGTTTGAAGAGAAATGCAGCCAACTGTATATCCAGCAAAAATTTGGTGGTTTCTGCCATCTTTACATTGGACAGGAGGCTGTGTTATCAGGAATAATGGAGGCTATCCGCCCTACCGAGCGAATAATAACCGCTTATCGCGACCATGCACACCCTCTGATAATGGGAAGTGATCCGAAAAAAGTAATGGCAGAACTTTATGGCCGCAGCACCGGTCTTTCAAAAGGTAAAGGCGGCTCTATGCATATGTTTGATCGCGAAAAAAATCTCTTTGGGGGTCATGGAATTGTCGGTGCTCAAATACCAATGGGAGCGGGCATTGCATTCGCCGATAAATACCGCGGTGAAGATCATGTAACGGTTTGCTTTTTTGGAGATGGTGCCGCTAGGCAAGGAGCCCTCTACGAGACTTTCAATATGGCAATGACTTGGAAACTTCCTGTCATTTTTGTCATTGAAAATAATAACTATGCAATGGGTACTTCTATAGAACGTACTTCAAATGTAACCGATCTCTCCACGTTAGGTGCCTCTTTCGAAATGCCATCGGAAAGTGTTGATGGAATGCGTCCCGAAACCGTTTGCGAGGCTATTGAACGTGCCGTAGAGCGGGGAAGAAAAGGCGATGGCCCGACACTTCTCGATATTCAGACCTACCGGTACAAAGGGCATTCAATGAGTGATCCTCAAAAATATCGCTCAAAAGAAGAAGTGAGTGAATACCAGCAAAAAGATCCGGTAGAATATGTACTTCAGAAAATCCGCTCCGGCAAATGGTTGAGCGAAAAAGAAATTGAAGATATCGAAGAAGACATCAAAAAGACAGTGAATGAAGCGGTTGAATTTGCAGAGAACTCTCCGCTTCCCGATGCTGATGAACTCTTCATGGATGTTTATACCCAACAAGATTATCCTTACGTAAAAGACTGATGGTGATTATTATTATTCCAATTAACTAATAGACTTCATAATATTTATTCCTCTGAGAATGGCTGAAATTATCCGTATGCCCAAGTTGAGCGACACAATGACTGACGGTGTTGTTGCCGCATGGCACAAAAAAGTCGGAGACACGGTAAAAAGTGGAGAGTTGCTCGCCGAAATTGAAACGGATAAGGCAACAATGGAATTTGAATCCTACACCGACGGAGTATTGCTGCATATAGGTATTGACACGGGAAAAGGAGCTCCGGTTGATTCGCTGCTTGCGATCATTGGTAAAGAAGGAGAAGACATCAGCGCCCTCCTCAGCAACACATTTACTCCCTCGGCGGCAGCCCCCAAATCTCCTGTCGCTGAACCGGTCAAAGTTGCTGCATCATCAGAGATAACCGTTGCGTCTCCAGTATTCGCGCAAACGCAACCGGATGTTACCAGCGGACGCATAAAAGCTTCCCCGCTTGCTAAAAAAATTGCCTCCGATAAAGGAATTGATATCGCTGAGGTTGCCGGATCAGGCGATGGAGGAAGAATCGTAAAACGCGATATTGAAAACTTTATCCCTGCTGTCTCAGTCAATGCCCTTGTACGCACTACTGCTCTTAGTGTTGAAAATTTCCACGACGAGAATGTGTCCCAAATGCGCAAAACAATTGCCCGTCGCCTTGCTGAGAGCAAGTTTTCCGCACCACACTTCTATCTTACTATGGAAGTGGATATGGACAACGCTATTGCATCAAGAAAATCAATCAATGCACCCGGCGATGTGAAAATTTCTTTCAATGATTTTGTAATTAAAGCCGCATCCATGGCTTTGCGCAAGCATCCGAAAATAAACAGTTCATGGCGCGGAGAGACCATCCGTTTCAATGATCATATTCATATTGGTGTGGCAGTGGCGGTAGATGAAGGCTTGCTGGTGCCTGTGGTGCGCTTTGCTGACACAAAGGGACTTGCCGAAATCGGATCAGAGGTAAAAGTTTTTGTAGAAAAAGCAAAAAACAAAAAACTGCAACCCCAGGACTGGGAAGGAAACACCTTCACTATTTCAAACCTCGGTATGTTTGGTATTGAAGAGTTTACGGCGATTATTAATCCTCCTGATGCGTGTATTCTCGCTGTAGGCGGAATAAAAGAAACTCCTGTGGTAAAAAATGGACAGGTAGTAGCCGGCAATGTAATGAAGTTGACACTGAGCTGTGATCATCGTGTGGTAGATGGCGCTTCAGGTGCCGCCTTTTTGCAAACACTAAAAGGTTTTCTTGAAAGCCCTGTATCAATGCTCGTTTAGAGCAATGAAACTTTCTGCTAATTATTGAAACATCTCTTTCACTCGGTGAAAGAACCCCTTGTCTCTGCCGGTTGGATGTGGCGCGAAATGGGGAGAAGTACGAAGTTTTTCGAGCAGTTTCTTTTCCTCGTCATTGAGCTTTTGCGGTGTCCATACATTAATATTCACGAGCAAATCACCATGTCCATGGCTGTTTACATCCGGCAGCCCTTTTCCTTTGAGGCGCAATATTTTTCCCGACTGTGTTCCCGGTTCGAGCTTCACCTGTGCCCTTCCACGTACTATTGGAATTTCTGCAGTGGTACCCAATGCAGCATCTGCAAAGTTGACATAGAGATCGAAGTACAGATTAATACCGTCGCGTTTCAACAGCGGATGCTCTTCCTCTTCGATCTGCACCAGCAAGTCTCCAGGTATCCCGCCATAAGGCCCTGCATTGCCCTTTCCCGCAACATTCAGCGTCATTCCTTCACCCACTCCGGCGGGGATATTAATTTCCACCACCTCTTCCTGACGGCGTTGACCGTGTTCATCTGTATCCTTGGGTTTATTGCGAATGCTCTTTCCTGCACCATGACAAGTGGGGCAGGTAGCAGTGGTCTGCATCTGTCCGAGAATGGTATTGGTAACCCTTCGTACTTGCCCGGAACCTTTGCAGGTAGGGCAGGTTTCATGATGAATACCTTCGGCGTTGACGAGTTTGAATACCTTGATTTTCTTTGATGTTCCGTAGGCGATTTCTTCCAATGTAAGCTTGACCTTGATGCGAAGGTTGCTGCCCTTCACCCTTCTGCCAGAACTGCCGGAATATCCTCTCTGACCCCCAAATGCGCTGCCAAAAATGTCACCAAACTGAGAAAAAATATCATCCATATTCATACCGCCCTCACCAAATCCTCCTCCTGGTGCATTATGACCAAACTGGTCGTAACGTGCTTTCTTTTGCGGATCGCTCAGCACTTCATAAGCTTCTGATGCTTCCTTAAAACTTTCTTCTGCCGCTGCATTGCCCGGATTTTTATCGGGATGATACTTGATCGCAAGTTTTCTATAAGCCTTTTTTATTTCGGCTTCCGACGCATTGCGCTGTACTCCCGGCACATCGTAATAATCTCTCTTTTTACTCATTTATTCTGCCTTAAAAAAACTGCCTCAGGTTCCCACTACCACTTTAGCGAAACGGATGACTTTATCGTGAAGAGTATAACCCATCTCCACTGTGTCCACGACTTTTCCTTTCAAATCTTCATTGGCAGCCGGGATATTTGTTACCGCCTCGTGGTAGTCCACATCGAAAGGCTTTCCGGTTGATTCAATAGGCTTAAGACCCTTGCCCTCTAATTGACGGTAAAGTCGTTTATAGATCAGATCAAATCCCTCCTTAGCAACATTGATATCTTCAAGATTTTCATTTGCCTTTATAGCTCTTTCAAAATCATCGAGAAGCGGTAACAAATCTTTGATAACATCTCCTGATGCGGAAGCCAGCAAATCAATTCGCTCCTTCACGTTTCGCTTTCTATAATTATCAAACTCTGCAACAAGCCTCATGTACTTGTCTTTCCAATCAGCTACTGATGCCCTCAACTTTTCCTCCTCAGTTTGCAGGGGGGGTGCAGCGGTAGTATCCTCGTGCTCACCAATATCTTTTCCGTGGTGGTCTGGAAGTGCTCCCTCGGACTCCATTGAATTATCAGAGGTCGTTTCAGGCATTTCTGTCTGCTGGTCTTTCGTTTCTTTCGTGTTCATGGTCTTCAAAAATTTACGCAGCCGCGTTGTCAAGTTTTTTGCCATCGTGCTATTTTGGTCAATCTGGCAGTTTTATTTCTAATGAAAGAGAAAAAAAAACCGCCCTTCTCCTGCGAAGGACGGCAAATTTATCATGTATTCAACTCTTATTTGAAGGATTTCACGTACTCGTCTAATTTTGTATGGAGTGCTAGTCCCCTAAGGCTTTTTCCTACTATAATTCCATTTTCATCAATCAGGAAACTCATCGGAATGCTTTTTACTCCGTATTTTCTGGCGGCTGCATTTTCCCAGAATTTCAAGTCACTTACATGATACTTCCATACCAATCCATCGGCAGTGATTGCCTTTTGCCAAGATTCTTTTGTTTTGTCTAATGAAACGGAGAAGACTTCAAACCCCTTAGCAGTTTTAAATTTAGCTTTACTGTACTTATTATACGCACTGACAACGTTTGGATTTTCTCTGCGGCAGGGGCCACACCAAGAAGCCCAGAAATCAATCAGCACCATTTTTCCTCTAAGACTCGAAAGTTTGATGACTTTCCCATCTATATCTGTCATTTCAATTTCCGGAGCTTCATCACCTATATTGGTTCCAATTGTAACCGGTAAATGCAGCCCTGCCGCCTTTCTGGCGATAGTGGGAGTATTGAAAAAGGTAAAACTGCTGATAACAACCATCATCAGCAACATCCCAAAGCCTAAAATAATTTTTTTCATGTTAGTAGTTTTCAATGACAAAAATACGGTGTTCCTTGTCGCCGGGTTCCAAAGTCAGTGCCAAAATTCTGTCTTCCGGGTAAGGTTAACCATCATGTACCTACCCTTCTAATATCCGCCCCCAATGCCTGCAGACGCGATTCAATGTCTTGGTACCCTCTGTCAATCTGCTCAATACTGTGAATAGTGCTTTTGCCCTTTGCACTCAGTGCAGCAATAAGAAGCGAAACGCCGGCGCGGATATCCGGCGAGGTCATCGTAATCCCCTTTAACCCCGACTTTCTGTCAAGCCCTATCACTGTGGCTCTGTGCGGATCGCATAAAATAATCTGCGCCCCCATATCTATCAGCTTATCAACGAAGAAGAGGCGGCTTTCAAACATTTTCTGATGGATCAGAACCGAACCCCTCGACTGTGTTGCGGTAACAAGAGCGATGGAGATAAGGTCCGGAGTAAATCCCGGCCATGGTGCATCGGAAATGGTCAGAATAGAGCCATCAATAAAAGTATCAATTTCATAATGGTCATGTTCGGGAATATGAATATCCTCTCCCACTCTGTTGACTGTTATTCCCATACGGCGAAACATCTCCGGAATGATCCCAAGGTTATCATAGCTTACATCCTTGATAGTAATGTCCCCCATGGTCATGGCTGCCATACCAATAAAACTACCTATTTCAATCATATCGGGCAAGCAACGGTGCTCGCATCCTCTCATTTTTTTCACCCCTTCTATTACCAGTAAATTGGAACCAATGCCACTGATCTTTCCACCCATACGGTTTATCATGCTGCATAGCTGTTGCAGGTAGGGTTCACAAGCCGCGTTGTAAATAGTTGTAATCCCTTCGGCCATACAAGCGGCCATTACAATGTTTGCTGTTCCGGTAACAGATGCTTCATCGAGGAGCATATAAGCGCCGTGCAGCCCGGCTGACTCTACACTGTAAAAGTTATCACCGGCATCATAGTTGAATCTTGCACCTAAGTTCTGGAAACCTATGAAGTGGGTGTCAAGCCTTCTTCTCCCTATCTTATCCCCACCCGGCTTAGGAATATAACCTTTACCAAACCTCGCTAGTAAAGGCCCTACAACCATGATAGAACCCCGGAGACTGGCGGCCTTTTTCTTGTAATCAGCACTCCTTAAAAACTCCATATTTATATCGTCTGCATGGAATGTATAGCTGCCTTTTCCATTCCGCTCTACTTTAACCCCCATATCACGGAGCAGATCAATTAATTTTAGTACATCAATGATCTCCGGAATATTGCTGATGGTGACTTTTTCAGGGGTGAGCAATACTGCACAAAGCACTTGGAGAGCTTCATTTTTTGCCCCTTGCGGAATGACCGTTCCTTTCAGCTTGTTGCCGCCAATAATTTCAAATGCTGACATAGCAATTCTTTTTACTGCAAGAAGATAAAAGGAAGCCAATATAATGCGGTATCATATCCTTTTTTATTGACAGGTCGCGACTGATAGAATGAAAAGCAAAAGAAACAGAAATACGGACTTTAGACAAATGCCTTCGTTGTAAAAAATTTATTGAGCCGCTGCTTTAGTCATAGTGCTCTATTCATGTATAGTAACCACGGGAGTGGTGATCTGGTTGCTCCAGTTGCCCGCACGATCCTTTATCTGCAATGTAAAGCGAGTTGCTTCATTTCCGCCATTGCCCATTAAAAAAAGTGGCTTTAGTACGATGGAATAGGTGCCTTTAATATGAAGAGGAGTTGTTCCAGGAGCCATCGGTGGAATATGGTACCAATCATAATCGCTCAACCTGTCATCTTTTATTCTCAAACTAAAGATATCCGGATCACTGTTTCCAAGATCGCCTTGAAAATCCTCATAAGAAAAACCTATCTCTATCTCGTTGTTGAATGACTGAATATTGGTGGATGAAATAGACCGATAAGTAATCTGAGGAACAACAGGAAGATCTTCTTCCTTTTTGCAAGAAAGAAGAAAAGAAAAGGCAAAAATGACTGGTAAAAAAAGATATGTCAGTTCCTTCATTTTTTTCATTGTCCTATTGAATTTTCAAGCTAAAAAGGAGATACCAGAAATAGTTCGAAGCATCGTTGGGAACCTCAGTAATGTTCTGCTGAACATCATCGTCAAGATAAGTTCGGAGATAGCGGTACTCTCCTGATGGGATACCACCAAGATCAAGTGTTGCCTTGTAGTAGAATTGGTTGGATGAATTTCCAAAGTCAAGAGCAGTAACCGGTGATTCAAGGCTGAATGAAGCCGGCTGTACTCCTGAGAACCCGGAAATTTCAGAAGCCACTTTAAGACTGATTGATGAAAATTCGTTCAACCCGGCATTGTCATCGTATGGCAGTATCCACACGTCCACCAGTGAAGGGGGCACTTCAATTGCACCAATCCCGTATATACTGTTCTGTTCTCTTGGGTAAGGAGTCGTTGTATTATTATGAGGAAATACAACAAGACCATAAACAAGCGGAGGCGCGTTCACATTCACCGGTGGTGCCGGATTTCCATACATATCGGGGGCGCCATTATTAATCCACTCCTTAATTTTTTGAATATAAAATTCAGATTTTGATTCCCATTCAGAACCCGGATCCACTTCCAACGGCATTACTCCGGAAGTATTAGGGACAAAAGTGGTAAGGCGCTCGTGAAGAAACGATGCGCCGGCATTGCCCGGCACAACGCGATATAAAAATGTCTCCTGCGGATCATTTGCAATCACCGGATGATTGACCAGTGAATTATATGAACTGGCTATCGTACGGAATTCCGGTTCAAAAGTCCCATCGTGGCATCCACTGTTAGCGCATGTTGGGCGAAAAACTTTTGCGTGTAGCCATACAAAACTTCCGTAAGGAAGTGCATCCGGTTCCGGGTTTTCATTATGCACAGTGCGATCAACCAATGCATAAGGATTTTCAACAACTTCCTTTTTACATGACTGCAAAAAAGCCATTAGCACGAATACAAATAACAGCAATAAAAATGTGGTCTGCTCGCAATTCATGGTTAATCGTTTCATTTCAATCTTAGCCATATCTCTTCCAGTGTTTACAAGAGATCAAAAAATGATTGTGTATCGTGAGCTAAAAATCCCGCAGAGATCACATTGCTCTTTACCCCAAGAAGGTCGGCAACAGTAAGCATTGCGTCAGATACCCTGCCAATGGGATTGTTTTCACTTCCAATAACAAGGTTCGATGGCACAGTTGGGCCTGCCATGATTGACCATATCCTCATTGAATTAGCATCGCTGTGGTCATAAGAAAGCCAGTTGTTCTGATCAAGAATAGCATTGGCTTCATCGTTCCTCCCACACTCTGGAATAGCAATAATTGTTGTATTACCCGCCATCTCAGGCACCTGAGTCTGAATATAATTCCACAGGTGCCCCACGGAATGATCAGCCCGATGAAGAGAACTCAGATAACCGGTAAAGTTCGAGTGACACTGATCCACGTCGCTAAGATTAACAGTGAGAAATTTAGGTTTGAACCATTTCAGTACTTCACATGCATATCCAACAGCATAGGAATCTCCATTATCTGCCAGTGGTGGCAATGCAACTGTTCCCATATTCGTTTTCTCGTACATCTGCCCCATGAACATCTTGATAGATTGTTTTTCCTCTTCTGTATTTCCTAATGCATGCAACGTAGCTCCATTCTGAGAAAAATTATTGTCGAGAAAAACTTTCATCTTATACATCGGAGCCAGTTCATTTTCGGGATGATAAACTTTTCCATTGCCGAGATAATTTTGGCTTATCTGGTTAAAAGTTACAATCGGCGCAAAAAAATTTGCCCCATATTGAATGCCATAATCAGGATGGTTACTGTAATTGAGCAGAGGAACTGACCCATCAATACCATTGCCAACAAACCATACGTCGGTTGCTTTGTATCCTCCATATCTTCGCAGGTATTCAAAAATTGTGGGATTGACCGGCCTGCTGCGAAGTCCCTGACCATTGATACTCGACCCCTGCAGAATACTGTTGAGACCTGCGTAATGACCCGCATAATGTGCCTTCACTTCCGAAAAAATTGTTCCCTGCTGCTGTAGTGTCTGTCCCAGTATCTGCGGAATGGGGCTGATCCCCCCCTGCCCTGTTCCATATACAATTTTCTGCGTGGGTGCGGTTCCATTCAACAGGTTGTACATAATATTTCCTGGATATGGCTCACCAACCTGAGCATCATCAAGATAACGCATTCCGATAGATTCCTGATGTCGTACACCGCCGGCAAACATTACCAGTACCACGTGTTGACCCGATGAAGAGCCGGTTTGAGCAAACAGCCTTCCTCCGGGAAGTATATAAGGAATCCCTATTGTTCCCACAGTAGTAAGGGCGGCCTTTTTAATAAAATCTCTCCGTTTCATTGACAGATTATTATTATCAGAAAGTTTTTAGTAATACATATACTCATTCGACATGGCAAAGGAGAAGTAAACCAATTCCGGTGTCATGTAAGCATTTCTTTCAATAAAGTTTTTTACCCATGTCTTTTCTGCTTCAGAGGGAAGTCTTACAAAAAATCGTTTGTAGGTCTCAACAATAAACGCATCAATATCCGCATTCATTTCATCTGCTGTTGGCATCTGAACACCCGCATCATTGAAAAAATTAGAGATTAGTACTTCCCTTGCAAGTTCCTGATCACCTAAGCTTAGCAACGTCTTTCCGAGTTCAAATACAGTATTGTTTGAAAGAGCGGTTTGAAATAGATTTGTGTAAAGGATACTGACGTATTGCTCGTTGGATTTCAACTTGCTCTTATCCGCAGAATTGTCATATAGCATTACATTATTAACCTCGAACAATGCTTCCTGGTCTTTTTTGCACGAAGCAAGGGAGACTGTAGCAGCAGCCAGTGCCGCGAAGCCGAGTAACTCGGGAAGCGGGGAAGAGATTTCTTTCTCCCTGCAAACACTGGCGCTTTGTTGCAAAGCGGAAGGCTTATCCGTAAGTAGTTGGCTCACGAATTTTTTTTCTTTATTCATTGAATCCTGCGTATTCATCGCCTGTCAGAATATGTTTTTGAACTTCCTGTGTATTATTGCCATTATTGAACTCATCAAGCAGATTAAAGACTTCGGGCGAGGTTGCCTCTCTTGATAGCAGTGCTTTGTAAACCCATCGGATCATTCCTTCAGCAAATTCAGCGTTAGCAGTAAGTACTTGGAGATATTCCTGCTTGTTGGAAATTGCTTGTCCGAACAGCACTCCGCTTTGATTGGACTCGATAGGGTTAAAACAACTAGTGAGTTCCGCGTCTGTAGGGTAGCGAAAATAGGTATTATCGAAACTTGCATTGATAAAATTAAAGGTGTTCATATTGATCTCATCGTAAAGATTATTGAACATCATTCTCCTGCACATTTCGTCAACCTTGATAGTCCCCAACTGAAGTTCTTCACGGCTGTCCTTAACCGCTTTCATTTTATTTGCTTCGAGCATCGTGAGTTCGTACCCCAGCATATTCCCGTTCAGCGAATCAAGTTGTGCAACAGCCATTAGCGTGTAAAAAATCTCATCAATGGAAGCCTCCGAAGCCCCCTCGAGGTATCGCCCTTTCTGATCATCGTAGAATTTTCGGAAATAGGAAGCGGTGTACGATCCGCCTCCAATCGGTGAATTAGAACCGAACATGAGTTTATTTACAAGGGATGCTCTTGAAGAAATCGAAAGACCTCCCTGCCTGAGAGCGGCGACTTCCCCTTCCATTTCATCATCAGTTGGCTCTCTCCCAATAAGGTCAATAAAGAGCCGGTTGACGTAATTTTCGACAAGTATCGTAGAAACCCCGTTGTACGGAGCTATTTCGTTGCCTGAGTAAAGCACCTCTTCCTGTTTTTTACAGGAAAATAGTATAAAGGCAAAAAGAGACAATAACTGAAAGAGGCGGAGCATTAGCAGGGGTTTAGCCAGAACAAAATAAGTATTTTGATGTAAAACACTACGCAAGGTTTAATATTTCGTCCCGGACGAAAAAATGATCACCACTCTTTCGTATTGCTTTCTTTTATCTTTGCTGTATGTCTGTTCAAAAGGAAATAAGAAGGATCACAACAAATACTCTTCTTGAAATGAAGCAGCGGGGAGAAAAAATATCTATGCTCACCGCATACGACTACTCAATGGCGAAGATAGTTGATCAAGCCGGTATTGATGTTATCCTCGTTGGTGACTCTGCATCGAATGTAATGGCCGGGCATGAAACCACACTTCCCATCACACTCGACCAGATGATCTATCATGCGGGGAGTGTGGTAAGGGCGGCTCAGCGATGCCTTGTCGTGGTTGATATGCCTTTTGGATCATATCAGGGAAATTCGAAAGAAGCACTGAATTCGGCGATCCGCATCATGAAAGAAACAGGAGGTCATGCAGTAAAGCTCGAGGGAGGAAAAGAAATCGCAGAATCCACCCAACGGATACTAACCGCCGGAATTCCCGTCATGGGGCATTTGGGGCTAACACCACAGAGCATTTATAAGTTTGGCACCTATCAGGTAAGAGCAAAAGAGCAGGAAGAAGCAGAACGCTTGATTAGCGACGCAATCCTACTGGACCAATATGGCTGTTTTGCCATTGTGCTTGAAAAAATTCCCGCCTCACTTGCCGAAAAGGTTGCCAAAGCAGTCAGTATTCCGGTGATCGGTATAGGAGCCGGTGGCGGAGTAGATGGACAGGTGCTTGTGTTGCACGATATGCTGGGGATTACTCAGGAATTTCATCCTCGTTTTCTCAGAAGATATCTCAATCTAGCGGAACAAATGAAAACAGCCGTTGCTTCTTATGTTTCCGATGTAAAATCAAGAGATTTTCCAGGCGAAAAAGAGCAATACTGAAAAATATTTTCAAAGTAGCGGCTGACAGCCGCATGAAAAAATAAGTGAATGGAAAACCAAGAAAGAAATTTTTCTTCGAAGCGTGAGTGGGCACAGGTACCGCGAGAACCAATTGTAATGAGTACAGTTGATAATCTCCGGATACTATACGAAGACAACCATATCATAGCCGTCAACAAGCGGAATTCTGACATCATTCAAAGTGATATTTCGGGAGATCCCGTACTCTGTGATGTGGTAAAAAATTACGTCCGATACAAATATAACAAGCCAGGGTTGGCCTTTATCGGCACTGTACACCGCCTAGATCGGCCAGTAAGCGGTGTTGTCCTCTATGCAAGAACCACAAAGGCACTCAACCGACTGAACAACCAATTCAAATACCGGGAAGTACACAAAACCTACTGGGCTGTGGTGAAGGGAATGCCGCCAGAAAAAGAAGGACACGTTCTCAATTACTTGTGGAAAGATGAGCGCCAAAACAAAACCTTTTCATTTGATGCCCCGGCAGAAAACAGAAAAGAATCGGAACTCAACTACAAAGTGATCGGACAGGGAGATAATTACACTTTTATAGAAATCTATCCGAAAACAGGAAGACACCACCAGATCAGAGCCACCTTGGCCAGCCTCGGATGCCCCATTAAAGGCGATATAAAATATGGAAGCCGCCGTACCAACGACAATGCTTCCATTCATCTTCATGCGAGAAAAATTGAATTCATGCACCCTACAAAAAAAATTCCTATCTGTATTGTCTCACCACCGCCTGAAGATGTATTGTGGGACGAATTTCTGCGTCTTTCGTTTGAATATGGCGGAAATTGAGATTGTTCAATTACAAAAATCAAGAGAAAGAATAACGCTACAGATATATTTGCAGCCAGTTAAACTTTTAGAGTACGTTTGATAATGAGTGAAGCCAAAGAACACGTTAAGTGCCTGATCATAGGAAGTGGCCCTGCCGGATATACTGCTGCAATATACGCCGCACGCGCTGATATGAAGCCGGTTATGTATATGGGATTTCAACCCGGAGGCCAATTGATGGATACTACCGAGGTGGATAATTTTCCCGGTTATCCCGACGGAGTAAATGGCCCAAAAATGATGGAAGACCTGATGAATCAGGCCAAACGTTTCGAAACGGATATTCGTTCGGGCTGGATCACTAAAGTTGATTTTACCGGACCAAAACATTGGGTTGAAATAGATAACGGAAAACACACTATTACTTCTGACGCGGTCATTATCTCGACCGGTGCGTCGGCAAAGTGGCTCGGACTGCCCAGTGAAACCCGTCTTCGTGAGGCCGGAGGAGGAGTGAGTGCCTGTGCGGTGTGTGATGGATTCTTTTTCCGCAATCAGGACGTGGCAATTGTTGGAGCAGGCGATACCGCTGCAGAAGAGGCCACTTACCTCGCTAAACTCTGCAGAAAAGTATATATGATCGTCCGCAGTGATGTGATGCGTGCTTCAAAGGCAATGCAACGGCGTGTAGAATCAACCCCTAATATTGAAATATTATGGAATACCGAGACTAAAGAAGTGCTCGGTGCTCAGGGCGTAGAGGGCGCACTACTCTATAACAATAAAACAAAGCAGGAAACTAAGATTTCTATTACCGGCTTCTTTGTAGCTATTGGTCACAAGCCGAATACCGATGTTTTCAAACCTTGGCTAAAGATGGATGATGTAGGCTATATCATCAATGAGCCGGGGTCTTCGAAAACCAATGTGGAAGGAATTTTCGTTTCCGGTGATGCTGCTGATAAGGTGTACCGGCAGGCGGTTACCGCTGCCGGCACCGGTTGTATGGCTGCATTAGATGCTGAACGCTATCTTGCTTCCAAAGGAATTCATTGACTACTCCGGTAAAATAAATACGGTCATCAAAGTGGAAATAACTGCAACTATTGACGGACTCTTTCATCAACTCCGTTGACATACCATTCGATCACGCGGAGTTCAGATACTACTTCACAGCCGTTAAAACCCGTAATATCAATATTTCTGATTTGCCGGTTATATTCATCCAGCATTTTTTTTGAAAGTGGTAAGTAGGTCCAATGCCAGGCTTCTTCTTCATAACCGGTTCGACCGCCCACTTTAGGAGTATAAGTTTGAAAAAATCCATAATCACTCCCGTTTCTTACCAGCCAGTCGTAGAGTTTTTTCCCGTTTCCGGAACGAAACCAGGAAGGTTCCAGTGAATTAAAATCCATATCTGTTCCCCAATGGTGGCGGCTTGTTCCGGGCATTGAACTGTAATGCATTATTTCACGTGCCTTGTCGGCTGGAGTCCAATTAGCATATTTTTCTGCCGCCCATTTTTTTTCCCATATCCTTTTCTGATAATCAAAATTTCGGGTGGCTGAAATAATGACCAGACTAATGCCGTCCTGCTTTGCAGCAGCCGACATTCTTTTGAATGCTTCATACGTCTCACGCCTAAGGTAAATGTTCTTCTTTGCGGTATATTCTTTTTCAATCTTCACAAAATCATGATGAGAGGCTGGATCAAAGTGGCCGAGCAATTCATCTTTGGTAAGAACTTGCCCCGATAGAAGAGAAGGAACAAACAACAGGAAAAATACGATCTTATTCATTGATGAGCCAGATTCCTAATAGATGATATTGTTGCAAAAGACAGAAATTATGCCGTTGCAGATGCGTTTCTTCAACGCAATTTTTTCATAAAAAAACCGCCTCGGGTGAAGCGGAGAATCGGGGTGGCTTATGGGATTCGAACCCACGACCCTCAGAACCACAATCTGATGCTCTAACCAACTGAGCTAAAGCCACCGTGTTTAAAAACGGGCGCAAAGAAAAGGATTTTTTTCACTGTCTGCAACTGGAAATTGATTCCTCTGCTCTAAAGAGGCACTATGAGCGCTATCTGTTATTATTAAAGTCGGGTACTTTTGCTGCCCTCATTAATTTTACCGGCCACTTGAACTCCCGCCGCTTACATATACTTTTTCTCGCCAGTTGGTATCCAAGCAGGACGCACAACACCCTCGGAAATTTTATTCAACACCATGCGGAAGCTATTGCCACACGCCACGACGTGCATGTGCTCTACATCACTCCCTTAGAGGGGGCGGATCAGACATTTATTCAAGATGAAACCATCGCCGGAGTAAAAACAACCATCGTTTATTATCAAAAGGGAGCATTCCATCTTCTCCGGCGTTTTATTGCTTTTAAAAAAGGAATACTGCACCTTCAAGAGAACGGCCTGTTTCATTTTGATATCGCTCACCTGAATGTAATTTGGCCACAAGGATGGCAGGCAATTTACCTGAGATGGAAATACGGGCTCCGCTATATCATCACAGAACACTGGACAGGATATGATCTTACCGTTAGGCCGCACCCCGGAAAGATGGTGGCACACCTTTCCAAGCTCACTACTAAAAATGCTGAAGTTGTCTGCCCTGTTACAGATAACCTCGGCTCAACTATGCGAGCGTTCGGATTAAGTGGTCATTATGTTACTGTCCCCAATGTAGTGGATACCAATATTTTTCATATTGAAGAAAAATCATCTTCTCCTATCCGGTTCATCCATGTTTCAAGCCTGAATGAAAAGCAAAAAAACATCACCGGAATTTTACGGGCTTGGAAAAAAGCCACTGATACCAATCACGCTATTCATCTCCATATCGGCGGAGACGGGCCTGTAAATATGGTTTCAGAAGAAGCAGTCAAATTGAAAATCCCCAGTGAGAGTATTTCTTTTTTCGGCGAGCAAACATGGGATTTCATTGCAAAAAAAATGACCGCAAGCCACTGCCTTTTATTATTCAGCAATTACGAAAATCTTCCCTGCGTAATCGCAGAAGCGCTGGCCTCCGGGATACCTGTTATATCCACAGCAACCGGAGGAATAGGAGAACACATCAGCGAAGACCGGGGAGTCTTAGTTCAAAAATGC
>JADLBA010000043.1 GCA_020848015.1 Crocinitomicaceae bacterium
CAAGGAGGCCATTAACAGAAACTATCTGGTGCCGTTAGTGCTCCTCTCGGAATACTATGCGGAAACCGGCGAAGGAGAAAAGAAAAGCTACATAGATGAACTCGCCATGAAACTGGCCGTCTGGTCGGGAGCAGAAGCTCTCATAAAATCTTATCTCGATTGATATATGGCAGGATACCGGCATACATACGAAATCTTTTCCGACGAGCGATTGATGGAACTGATAAAGAGCCGGGATCAGAAAGCGTTTGAAATTTTATACGATCGTTATTCGCGACTAATGATCAACTATTTCTATAAGATGCTATGGAAAGACAAAGAGAAAGCCCGCGATTTTACACAGGAACTCTTTACAAAATTGATTCACAAACCACACCAGTTTGATACCTCTCGCTCTTTCAAAACATGGATTTACAGTAACGCGCACAATATGTGTAAAAATGAATATGCAAAACACCAGGTGAGAAAGAATGCATACAATAAAATAAACGGAGAAAACACTCTTGATTTACAGGACGGCTCTAAGAGCATTGACAGGAAAGCCTTCCAACAAAAACTTCAAGAAACGCTGGTCGGACTTGACGAGATCAAACGACAAACTATTGAACTCCGCTTCCTGCATGAACTCAGCATCATAGAAATCAGTGAAATAATGCAATGCAGCGAAGGAACAGTAAAATCACGCCTATTTTATACATTAAAAGAATTGAACCAGAAACTCAGAGTATTTGAAGGAATACTCAGTTCGCTTCCTATACTCTGTACATTGATAATAAAATGAACGATGCACTAAAATACGATCCTGAAGACATTGAGTCGCTGCTTTTGCACAAATCATTTGGTGAATTATACATAGAGGAAAAGACCTTTGTCCTCCAGCACCTCGATGGCCCCGAAGAATATGAATCAATGCGGAAGATTCTTCGCGAACTCCATCAAAACGGAACAGGAGAAGAATGGATTGAACCTGATCCGGCTTTAAAAGCCGGGCTGATAGCGGAGTTTAGCCATGAAGAAAGAAAAGGCTTTTTAGTCTGGCTCAATACCTTGTTTGCAGCATCATCACTCCCCTGGTACCGCAAGCCGGCGTTTCACCTTGCTTTCGGCATTGCACTGACGCTGATAACAACCGGAATTTTTATTCTCTCGCGCCACAATTCCTCTCCTCTTCACTTTGCTGAACTTTCACAAAAGGAGACTACCTCAGTGGACTCTACCGCCTCACAGCAAAAAGATACAGAGAAAGAAATCAGTCAACCCGATGTATTTCCCCCGGTTCCTATGGCTCTTGCAGAAAAAGAAAATCCTGACGTAAAAGTGCCTGGCGCCAAAACTGTCAAACAAGCAATCATTTCTCAGCAGGAAGAGGTAAACCCAAGGGGCGAAGATACTTTTTCCAAAACAGCGGGAAATCCTCCGCCTATGCAAGCAAATAACCAAGGGTCAAACAGCAGAGTAAATAGTGTACCGGCTGTCTCTGATAATGCTGCCCCGGCAAAGTATGCCACTGAAGAATCACTTTCTAAAGCAGCTACATACAACGCTGTATCAAAAAGCCGTTCAATGACTACAATTGAAAAAATGATAAGTATTCTTTACACCGCACAATAAGCGACCCTTTAGATACTGTTCACCATTTTGCTGATCTGCTTGATGTCATTCTTAAGGTAGCCCTTCGAGTCGTATTTTTTTGCTTCATTGAGAAGATGGATGGCCTCCCTTTTTTTCCTTTTGTTGGCAGATATGATCGCGAGGTTCAGATAAACAGCGGCCTTGTCATGGTCCATTTTTAAACCGTGGCTGAGCGCAGAACGAAAGAATTTTTCACTTTGAGAAAGGCTGTTTTTTTGAATATCAACTGAACCCATCAGAAAATAGTAATATCCGCGCTGTCCTTTCCAGAGATGATCGGGATTAATGCGGTCGAGCCATTTTTTTGCTCCTTCCATTTTCTGCTGCCTCAATTGAAGAAAAGTCAAGATCAAGCGAATGCTCCTGAAAAAAAGCACCACACAGATCGCAGTGGCCAACAAGAAAAAAATACCACTGATCCAATGTCCTGTAGCAAAAAGATAGACATTGTAAACTATCGCCACCATCGCCAACGCGCCTTTGACAATGCGCGAATCAATTGTTTTCATCTATAACTCTGAATTGGAAGCGCAAATCTAATGGAAGCACACGAACCCTGCACCATCCTTTCCAGACGGTCAGAAGATTTTCGCGATAAACATTACACCCGTCGCAGGCGTAGAATGTCTATTTGTTGAATTTTTTGCAGCCGTGACAACAGTTCAAGGCTTTTGCGTTGCGCATCCTTCGAAATCTTTGCATAATGATCCGCTAATTCCTGGCTGTCTTTTTGAAAACTATGAGAGTCAATTTTCAGCAACTGATAATTCAACTCATCGGTAGCATCTTTTATTATCCGGTTCAGATCATCGCTTTGCTGAGGGTGGTTTATTAGATGATGAAAACCCTGTTCAATGACATCATTCAGTATTTCGTGAACCGCGTATTTGAGTTGTTCCCTGTAGGTTGCCATGGCGGTTAAGTTTAATTAAGGTGAAATATGTCGCGGAAATATAATAAAAAAAATCTACTGTTCAATACAAAGTGAAACTAATTCTGCTGATGGCTGGAAAAGGGGGATGAACAGGTTAAAAATAGCTACCAGGAGAATGAGCAGGATGGACAAAAAACAAAAGCAGGAACGCGATACTTCGAGGGATGATTATTCACATATTTGACCTGCAATAGATCGAAAAATAAAATTTCGTTGAATGAGTGTCTGGCCTTCATTACTGTTCGAAGCGTCTGGGACTACATTCAAGAGAAAACAGAATAGACATAAACCGATATGAGAACCGCATCTATTGAGACTTGCCGGTTCCGCTACGACAAACTGTATAATAGTAATGGGGCTACGATCGCTTAAAAATCGGTGTGATGCTGAAAAGCTAAATGAATAGGAAACTTTAATTTACAAACAAATGGAAAATAAATTTTTTACTTTCATCAGACCCTATCTGTCTTACATAGATAAGGGGCACTTATTCCGAAAGCCATTCAGTTGGTTGTATGCAATAATTGCAATTATCAACCTGCTTTTGCCTTTATTTATTCTTTACCAGATAATTGATAACAGAATATTTGATGCTCCATTCAAATTCGCAATCACCGCTCTATTAGTGTGGGCAATAATCGCCTTTGCCGGTTGGCTAAGTTTTCAACTATGGTGGGATAGAAAGACGAAAATTACTTTTTCATCGGACGACAATGCAGAATTCGTTGCAACTCCAGTGTTTTCACATCTCATTCAGACAATGGGTGAATGGTTGGGAACCTGGATTGGACTTGTAGGGTCGGGATTTGCGCTTCTGTCAACCATTATCCTAGGCGAGGAGGGGTTCTATTTGGGGCATCAATTGCAAATTCCATTTTTGGGAGAATTTTTAGGTTCTGGATGGGTGTTTGTTTTTCTAATGCCAATTTATGGTTTTCTCTTTATTGTGTTAACTAAGTTTTTGGCAGAACAGATCAAAGCACTCTCAGCAATTGCCAACAACACTAAACAAAAACAATCCAGTCAATAACAGGTAATACTTCTCGATTGACCAAAGCGCAAAAATGAAAGTCCATATCGCTAAGAACCGGGTCTGACTGCCCGGTTTCTTTTACAGTGGTTGTGTTATGCGTAAGGTTGATAGAGTATAACCCTTTATTAGAGTGCTTCTCCCCTATTTGAAATACTATTACAACAGCATTCGTATTTCATCCGCTTGCCGGCCAAATGCAGGCACTCAAATCAACTGGTAATATTGGCTATCTCAATCACGAATACACCTTATCAACATACCTCTGGATTTTTGCGCGTTAGTATCAAAGAGACTGCTGTTCGAGATGAACATATACTTTCCGTTCGTTGCACTGCTTTCTGTAGAACTCCAGTAGGCACCGGAGGTACCTCGTTCAGATAATACTCCATCGGTGTTATTCAACTGGCCGGCAGAGTGGATTTTTAACACCGAAGCGTAGGTTTGGAGTGCATTTGTCCATGGCCCATTGGCGATAGCGTTTGTCCATTCTGATCCGGTTGGAATCCTCCAAGTTGATCCCAATTCAATAGTGCATGGATCATTGGCTGAACTCCAGTTCGCAGACTCATTAATGGATGTAATCCAAGTGGTATTAGGGGTGCGGATTCCTGAATCGTATTTATACCCTTGCTTACGATTAAACTGCCAGTACCAACCTCCTGCGGATTCCGAATTGTCTGTTGCAGAAGTTGCTTGAGTTGTGCTTCCAAGGTTTCGGGTAATCCAGCATTTTGACACCCCTGAAAGACTAGATGTAACTGTTTCATAAGTCACTGTTTTTGATACCGGAGCCACGGCACCTGCAGTATGGTTCACGGTAAAACTAATACAGGGTGGGGCAAGCGTTGTAGAATTGAGAGTAAGAGAGGGGGAAAAGCCGCAGGCGTTATATCCCCAGACATAGAGTATATATGATTGGCTGGCAGCAAGCCCTGTTTGCGTAAAAGAAGTTTGTGCACCAAGATCAGTTGCGGTACTATAATTATCAACTACATTGTACTTGAAGCCGGCCGCTCCCTGCTGTGCATTCCAGTTCCAAATAATCTGATCTGATGCGGGAATTGCAACCCCCGCTACAGGTGCGACTGGAGCCGTTGTGCAGCCGCAGAACATAGACTGCCATACGGAACCAATATATACCTCCACACAATTTGTAGTAGTATTGAAGATATACAATCCTACCGCCGGGCTTGAAATTGCATCGCGCTCATTAGTTGTCAATCGAGGCGGAAGAAATCCTTGAGAGGAGGACTCTATTTCAAGAGCCGAAGATGGATCCGGCGTACCGGGAGATGAACTGATTTTGACTCCCTGAGCCATCGCAGGAAAAAAGAAGGACAAGATAAGAAAGGTAGTAATGGAATAATTCTTAAGGGTAGTTCTTAAAGCAGATTTTTTCATGATTCATGAATTTTTGTTTAACTGACGAATAGGAGAGAAATATGCAGAAATTCGCGGATCTCCGGCATTAGTGTTAAGGTTTGCAATAGTTTCAAACTATGCGGTCAAAAATACTCTTTTTTTATATACTTATCGTTTCCAAACGATTAATTACTTTATTCAACACAAAGAGTCTTTCTTAAAAAAAAGGATAAGGCAACATCGAGTCACTCATCCAGCACAATCCCCACCGGGCAATGGTCAGACCCCCCGATCTCGTTGAGGATAAATGACTCTTTTACGCGAGAAACAAGGGCTGGGCTTACCAGCACATAATCAATCCGCCAGCCTATATTTTTTGCGCGTGCTCCAAAGCGCTGGCTCCACCAAGAGTACTTCACCGCCTGGGGATAAAAATGCCGGAAGGTATCCACAAACCCTGAACTCATCAATGCATCCAGCCCGTCAATTTCTTTTTGGGTATAACCGGAGGTCTTATTGTAATTTTCTTTCGGACGCGCAATATCAATCGGCTTATGCGCTACGTTAAGATCACCCATAAAAATAACTGGCTTTTTCTTCTCCAGTGATTTCAGGAATTTCAGCAGCGCACGATCCCAAGTCATGCGGTAATCAAGCCGCGCCAATTCCTGGCCACTGTTTGGAACATAGGAATTGACCAGAAAAAAATCATCATACTCCGCTGTGATTACACGCCCTTCCTTGTCATGCTCCTCTACGCCGATATTATTGGTAACTTTTACCGGTGCTATTTTAGATATCAATGCAGTGCCACTGTAGCCGGGACGTTCTGCACTATTGATGAAGAGCTGGTAGCCGTTCAGTCCACTCAATGCTTCACTCATCTGTTCAGGAAATGCTTTGATCTCTTGAAAACCAACAACGTCTGGATCAATCTCCCGGATCGTTCCTATTAGTCCTTTTTTTACTGAAGCCCTGATGCCGTTGACATTGAAAGATACTATTTTCATAAAATAAATTCTTAATTGAGTGATCTGGAAAAATGATTTCAAGCCTTCATAAATGATTTCCATTCTGATCATTCGTCGCTAATGAATAGTGGCATCACTGAATGAACGCGAAGAACAGACATTTCATAGGTCTCGTCGTTTTTATAATCCTGCGATACTTCCAGATCAAGAAAAGCATTGTACTCATCTGTCACTTCAACCTGGCTCATCAAGAAAACATTTTTTTGTATGTCGTAGGTGGCCGCATAGCGATGGCCGCTGTCTTCAATATCGAGGAAAATTGGGGACTTCAACAATTCATCGCGGGCATCAACAATGTGCCCTGTGGTAAAATAAGGATAGAGTTTTTCTTTGTAAGTCACACCCTTTGACGTGAGGTATTCCCCCAACTGCCCCATTTTCGCACGGAGAAAATCGGCCTTTGAAAGGCGGGAATCGTAGGTACCCCATGGCACCCATTTTTTCTCTGCATTCAACCACTGGGGAGTGCCAAGCCGCAGTTTGTAATCGAATGATGAGGGCACATCCATTATATAACCCGGATAGTACCAGTAGAGGTGGTGCCTTTCTGCCCATTCCATCTCTTTCATCATAGTATAATGACCGAGACTAAATGTCGAGTATTCCTGATCATAAATTCCGATGATGCTGGCCACCGATTTCTTTCCAACGTCAAAAAAACTCGCAGCTACCAGCCGGTCTCCATCATAAACTCTCAACTCACGAGTATTGACCTTTACATG
>JADLBA010000044.1 GCA_020848015.1 Crocinitomicaceae bacterium
CGAGCTTTTTGTACAGTCCATTTTTCTGCATCAATTCGTCGTGCGTTCCCTGCTCTGCAATATTTCCGGCATCCAGCACAATGATCAGGTCGGCATTCTGAACAGTACTCAACCGGTGTGCAATCACCAGTGAAGTGCGGTGTTCCATCAGCTTGGAAATAGCCTCCTGTACCAGCTTTTCGCTTTGAGTATCGAGAGCTGAGGTCGCTTCATCCAAAATAAGAATCGGTGGATTTTTAAATATTGCACGGGCAATGCTAAGCCGCTGTTTTTGTCCGCCGGATAATTTATTTCCCCCATCTCCGATATTAAAGTCATAGGTTCCGGGAAGGTGAACGATGAATTCTTCAGCGTTAGCAATACGGGCAGCTTGTTTCATTCTTTCGGTTTGAATCCCTGAAGAACCAAGTGTAATATTGTTTTTTACTGAATCGTTGAAAAGGATGGAGTCCTGCGAAACAAAACCCATCAGGCTTCTCAGGTCGTTCATCCGGTATTTTCCGATCGGCACCCCATCAATCAGCACATCACCTGATGAAGGATCATAAAAACGTGCGAGCAGCGATGCCAGTGTACTTTTTCCGCTCCCTGAAGGGCCTACAAGGGCAACGGTATGACCTTTTTTTATCTTGATATTGACTCCTTTCAGCACTTCATGATCGGCATAACTGAACCTGACATTGCAGAACTCTATTTCACTTTTAAATTCTGTCAATGGTTTTGGGTCTGCGGGGTCCAGAATAATTTCTTCGGCAACGAAGATTTCATTAATGCGTTCTAGTGAAGCGGCACCTTTATTAACTTTGAAAATCGCATCAGAAAATGCTTTGGCCGGCTGGATAATTTGTGAGAAAACAACGAGGTAACCGATCAGCATTTCCCCACCAAGTTCACCGCTGATGACAATTCGCCCACCGAGATAAAGCAAAATCGAAATTACAGCGAGCGCAATGAATTCGCTCATTGGAGAGCTGAGGTACTCGCGCCGGTAGAGGCGATGCATTAGCCGGGAATACAGGTCGTTGTTGCGGTCGAATTTTTGACCAAATTGTTTTTCTGCATTGAAAACTTTAATGATCCTGATTCCGGAAAGTGTTTCTTCAATGACCGAAATGATATCAGCCAAGCTTCCCTTTCCCCTTTTAGCAGCATTTTTAAGGCTTTTGGCGATTCTTGAAATGAGAAAACCACTGACGGGGAGAAAAATAAATGCAAAGATTGTCAACTTCCAACTAATAACGATAAGGGTGATCAAAGAGATCACAATCATTACCGGTGATTTCAGGAGAGCCTCCATAGCACCAATTACAGAAAACTCAATCTCCATAAGGTCATTGGTCATCCGTGAAATGATATCGCCTTTCCGCTCATTTGAAAAATAAGAAAGAGGAAGCCTCAGCACCTTATAATATAGCTTCTCGCGAAGATCCCTTGAGACAGAAGTTCTGATTTTTGCAATGCTGAACAGCGAAATATAGTTGACTATGTTTTTGAGCAGTGCCAGCACTACAATAGCAATACACATGATTGCAAGCGCTGTTGCTTGGCCATGTAGGGCAATAAAATCGTTGAGGTGTTGATTGATCCACAGCCAAAGCGGGTTTCCCTTAGCAGAATCAACTGTCACTCCAGCCCCGCCATCCACACGAAAAAGAATGTAGAGGAATGGGACGACACTTAAAAAAGTAAAGAGAGAGAAAACCGCGTTGAGCAGATTAAAGAAAAAATTCGATATTAATTCTTTCCTATAACCTTTTAGCAGACCAGCTATTTCTTTAAACCGTTTCACAAATGAAAATTACAATCGTTGTTGGAAATTAAAATTCTTTTTTTAGCAGACCAACGCAGTAAAGATAGCGGAGGGGAGTCAGGGCAATTTGCAACTTGTAATGACATACTTTGCCTACTTCTGTACCAGATGAAGGCCAGCCAGGAAAAACAGGTCGAGATAACCGCAGACTCATTATAGTACCTGCCATTAATGGGCAGCGGTTGTTCGGGGGTTCAGTTTCATCACAAAAAAGAAAGTTGCAAAGGTAGAGACTCCGGCAATTCATTCCCGGTGTGTTCATTGATGTGAGTAAAAGTGAGAGCCAAAGACCTTAACCCTCCCTGTTGTAGGTGCTTGGAGAAAAATACCGGTCAAAACTGTCAGTACATTTGCCCAATGAAACTTTACACAGTCAATACCGGGAACTTTAAACTTGATGGGGGAGCTATGTTTGGAGTGGTACCAAAAACGATTTGGCAAAAGACAAATCCTTCCGATGAAAATAACCTTTGTAGTTGGGCAATGCGTACCCTTCTGATCGAAGACGGAAAGCATCTGATATTGATTGATACGGGCATCGGCAATAAGCAAAGTGAAAAATTTTTCAGTCACTATTATCTTCACGGTGACGACAGTCTCGATAAATCACTTGCGACACTTGGCTTTCATCGCAATGATGTCACTGACGTTTTTTTAACCCATCTCCACTTTGATCACTGTGGCGGTGCTATTGAAAGAGATACTTCCAAAGAACGGTTTATTCCGGCATTTAAAAATGCAATTTTTTGGAGTAACGAAAGGCATTGGCAGTGGGCAACGGCACCAAATCCAAGGGAAAAGGCCTCCTTCCTTTCTGAAAATATTCTCCCAATTGAGGAAAGTGGACAGCTTAGGTTCGTTGACCGTACGTCAGATTTTGCAGCTTCACCGCTTGGGTTCGATGTTCTTTTTGTGGATGGGCATACTGACAGCATGATGATCCCGCATATTCCCTTTAAGGGAAAGACATTGGTATATATGGCCGATCTTCTCCCTTCTACCGGGCATATTCCGCTGGCGTATGTAATGGGCTATGACACACGTCCGCTGATCACGCTGAAAGAAAAAGAAGCATTTATGAGAAGAGCAGCAGATAATGAATTTGTTCTGTTTCTAGAACATGATAATGTGAACGAATGCTGCATGGTAGGACAAGGGGAAAAGGGAATAAGGCTGTCCAACACCCTGCGTCTTTCAGACCTGTGATCAATTGGGAGTTAGCCGTTGTGATTTTTGTTCTTTCAGCCTTTTTGATGGAGGTTGATAATTAGGGGTTGGTTTGTTGTCAGGATCGAAACCAAAAAGTTTATTGTCTTTGATAATCGTATCAACATAAGCGGGGACCATATCTTCCCATCCGGGACATCCGGCTTTGATCATATCGAGGGCATCCATAGAATAAATATCGAGGATATTGGAATTGGCTCCTGTAATGTCAACCAGGCGCTTGTTGTAAACGAGATAATCGAACAGCGGTTTTAGTCTTGGGTGGATGGGGCAATTAGCAGTGGTAAGTAATTCACCGGTATCCATATTCTTCCATGGATAAAGGTAAATTTTCATATCCCTGCTGAAGAGAATTCCAAATGCTTCGAGTATGCCTCCGTTAATATCGCGGTAGTATTTTTCATTGAAGAGTTCGAGGAGCATATTGGTACCCATGATGATCCCCATTCTCTTGTTGGTGTATTTTGAAAAATACTCCACCAGTTTATAGTATTTCGAATAGTTGGATACGAGCACTGTTTGTCCGAGTGAGCAGAGAATATCAGCTCTGTCGAGGAAATCCTGTTCATCAATATCTCCTTCGGCTCTCAGGTTATTCAGAGTGATCTCGAAAAGCACTTGGATATTTTCGCCGTCCACCCTGTATTCTTTTTCGAAGAGTTTCATTCCATTGAGGATCATGTCAATATTGACTTTGGTAACGGGGCGGAAGCTACCGCGGAGAGCGAGGATATTCTTTTTGTAGAGGACATCGGCAGCCTGTAAATTTCTGCCATCGGGGGAAAAGATAACTGCATCTGTCATTCCATTTTTGACCAATTGAAGAGAAAGCAGGCGATTGTCAACGTGTTCGAAATCGGGTCCCGCTACTTGTATCATATCAATTTCAACCTGATCCCGGGTCAAGTTGTCGTATAATGAAAGGAGGAGTTCTTTTGATTTATTAAAGAAAAAATAGCAGCCGTATAGAAGATTGACCCCCAAGACCCCGACAGTGGCCTGCTGGAGCAGGACATCCGGTTCGTGGAGTCTTGCGTGGAGTATTACGACATTTGGTTCTTTTGCAGGATCGGTTTGGAATTTCATTCCCATCCAGCCGTGCCCTTGCGATGTTTTCTGATAATTGATCGTAGCAAACGTATCGGCAAAAGAAAAAAACTTTTTTGAAAAATGGTCTTTCCGGTTCAACCGCTCTTCGATAAGGCGAAACTCATGGTTCAGCATATTGACCAAGCGGGGCTTACAAACATACCTGCCCTGCGTTTCTTTTCCGTAAATCGCATCGGAGAAATCTTTATCGTAGGCGCTCATTGCTTTAGCAATGGTACCGCTGGCACCACCCGCACGAAAGAAATGGCGCACCACTTCCTGCCCCGCTCCAATTTCAGCAAAGGTGCCGTAGATGTCTAAATTCAGGTTAACTCGAAGAGCCTTTTGACTCGCTGAAAGAACTACCCTTTCTAATTCCACAATTTGTGTGTTGGTAAATACAAAGTTAGAAGACGGCTGTAAATCGTCTGTAAATGAAAGCCAAATTCTTCACAAAGGGAATTGAATATCCGACTCTGATAAAAATTTCAGAATATTCTCAGCAGAAAGATGGTTGTTTCGCCGCTGTACAGGAGCCGGTGTTGAACGGGATCACTTCTTCTTTTTCCCCACCATTTCTTTGTGAAGATATTCGATCGCTACAAGTGTAGCGGGGCATCTGTGAAGATTATTGGTATAGACCTCCATCTGATCAAACAAATCTTTTCGGTATAGATGCGGGAAAGTTGCACAATCATTAGGGCGCAAGTCATAGATTTTGCAAAGTCCCTTGCGTTGGTCGAAAAACTGGCAAGGGGTCGTTCGGTTGCATATATCTCCGGATTCTTCCTCCACAAAAAGCCATTTATCAAAAAACTCCTTATAAGTCATTCCCAAGTGCTCGGCAACTCTTTTGATTTCCGCTTTTTTCCATGTTGGTGTCATGGTCATGCAGCAATTTCCGCATTTCTGACAATTGATTTGTGACCACGCATACTTCTCTGCGTCCTTCATGATAGCGCGGGCTTCTCTCGGCTGTTTCTTTTCTAACTTTTTCATAAAAGCCGCAAGAACTTTCTTTTTTCGATAGGCGCGGAGGCGGTATTTTTTTATATCAACTTTTGCGTTGCTCATATAGATTCTGGAAGGAAAAAAAGGGGACAAGCCCCTTATATCGCACCGCTCAACCACCTGCCTTTGCTGCCTTCCGGCCCTGGAGGATTAAGCAGGAGCTGGTCGTATAAGACTTGTCCCGGCGGCAAATGTAATTCTACTATTAAAAAAAAAAGCACATTGTCGGGTGTATTTTTTTTCTGTGACGAGTGTGATTCATTTTCAAGCCCCTGCGATAACAAATTTTCCTGTAATTTTTTTTTAGCCCGATTATACTATTCTTACATCCTGGCACACCTATCCTATTCTTGGCTCCATTAGACGAAGACGACCGAAAATCCTGATTCAATATTTCTCGCTGTTTAAAAATGAACCGGGGAACAAAGAGAGGAACGCATAGTTCGTTTACATTTGACCATTAACATTTTTACTATGAGTACACTTGATCATTCATTACCGGGGGAAAAGAAAACACCTATGCTGGCTCCCAGTCTTCAATACGGTGTTCTACTTGCACTTGCGTCCATTGTATGGCTGTTGCTTGCCCATTTTTTATCACTCAATTTTGATGGATGGCTCAATAAGTTTGCCGGATGGATTATTTCCATTGTGGGGCTTAGTTTAGTTATTCTTCATTTCAGGGATAAACTGAACAATGGCAAACTTTCACTCGGTCAGGGAGTAAAACTTTCTGTGCTGACAGGGCTGTGGTCGGGTCTGATCTACAGTATTTTTTTCTATATTTTTCTGACCTACGTTTCGCCCACAATTCTTGATACGATTAAAGAAGCGGCGATTAACAGTATGGCAGAACAAGGTCTGAGCGACACGCAAATTGAGCAGGCTATGCACACAGCCGGTTATTTTCTGAGTCCGGCTTTTATGAGTTTATCTATCATTTTAGGAAGCCTGTTTTCCTCTGCGCTATTGGGATTAATTATCTCGGCAATTCTTAAGAAGGACTGATGGATATTTCTGTTGTCATTCCTCTTTTCAACGAAGAGGAGTCGTTGCCCGAATTGCATACCTGGATTGAGCGCGTAATGCGAAAAAACAACTATACCTATGAAATCATTTTTATTGATGACGGGTCGAGAGATGATTCGTGGAAAGTGATCGGGAAAATAGCGTTAGGGGATAAAAATGTTCGCGCTATCCGGTTTCAGCGTAATTATGGCAAGAGCGCAGCACTTCATGTTGGATTTGAAGCATCGGAAGGAGATGTAATAATTACAATGGATGCGGATTTACAGGATTCACCAGAAGAAATTCCTTCGCTGGCAGAAATGATCCGCAAGGACGGATTTGATCTGGTGAGCGGGTGGAAGAAAAAGAGGAATGACCCCTTATCGAAAACCCTTCCGACAAAAGTATATAACTGGGCAACAAGACAGATGAGCGGCATCCGGCTCCACGATTTCAACTGCGGGTTAAAGGCGTATAAAAAGGATGTTGTAAAAAGTATTGAACTCTTCGGTGAAATGCACCGGTACATTCCTGTTATTGCTCACCGCGAAGGATTCAGGAATATTACAGAAAAAGTAGTAGCTCACAGTGCCCGGAAATACGGGCACTCAAAATTCGGAATGGAGCGTTTTGTAAATGGTCTTCTCGATCTTATGACTATCACCTTCATTTCGCGGTTTGGCAAAAAGCCGATGCATTTTTTTGGTTCAATAGGAATAATGATGTTTTTCATTGGTCTTTGCGCATTTGGGTGGATTGGCGGGCACAAGCTGCTGAGTATGATGTACAATGCTCCGGCTAAGAATATAGCTGATCAGTCTGTGTTTTATATTGCCCTTACAGCGATGATAATCGGTACTCAGTTGTTTCTTGCCGGTTTTATCGGAGAGCTTATTGCGCGCAGCAGTGCAGCGCGCAATGAGTACAAGATCACAGAAGAGATCAGGAAATAGTGCCGCTTCCAATTAACTCATCGCCTAAATACCAAGCGGCAAACTGTCCGGGCGCAATGCCTCTTTGCGGTTGATCGAAAACGATATAAACCCCTTCTTCTCTCGCAAAGAGAGAACATCCTGTCAACACCTGCCTGTAGCGAATACGAATGCTGTAGCGGGCAGAATCGCCAACTATTAGCTCGAGGTCGGGGCGTATCCAGTGCATATCACTTTGGCGAATGAATAAGGCGGGGCGATAAAGTGCCGGGTGATTGTCGCCCTGTCCGACATATACAATAGTCTCTGTTGTATCGGTATGAACGATAAAAAGCGGTTCCACCTTCCCCCCTACCCCCAGCCCCTTGCGCTGGCCAATCGTATAAAAATGAGCCCCAGAATGTTCACCAATTTTTTTTCCCATGGAAGGGTAAAAGTCGAACGGAGCGGCGAGAGAATGCAATGACTTATCGAAAAAATCATTGTTGACCAATTGTTTTGCAAAGAGTTCCGGACTATCTGGTACTTCGATCACATTCCCTTTTTTGGGTTTCAACTCTTGCTGTAAAAAGACAGGCAATTTTACCTTTCCAATAAAGCAAAGCCCTTGGGAGTCCTTTTTTTCCGCGGTTGGCAATGCAATTTTTCGAGCCAGTTCCCTTACTTCGGGTTTGGTGAGACCGCCAATTGGGAAGAGGGCATTTGACAGTTGGTTTTGGTTGAGCTGGCAGAGAAAATAACTTTGATCCTTATGGGAGTCTTTTCCCATGAGCAGTCGGTAAACAGGTGTGCCCTGCTCATCCAAAAAAATCTCCTTTCTGCAATAGTGACCAGTGGCCACAAAGTCGGCCCGTAAGCTCCTGGCAGCCTGCAAAAATGTATCAAACTTGATCTCACGATTGCAAAGGACATCCGGATTGGGTGTGCGGCCTGCCTCGTATTCAGCAAAAATATAATCAACGATCCTCCTTTTATATTCTTTACTCAGATCGAGTACATGAAAGGGAATTCCGAGTTGCTCCGCAACGAGCATCGCATCGTTACTGTCTTCGATCCATGGGCACTCATTATTTATAGTAACGGATTCGTCGTGCCAGTTACGCATAAATATTCCAACTACCTCAAAGCCTTGTTGCTGGAGAAGATAGGCTGCAACGCTCGAATCTACTCCTCCCGACAATCCGACAACCACTCTTTTTGACATGATGGGCAAAATTACCAAAACAGGGTAATTTGTCTGCATTAATACACACGACAGTGCTTCTCTGTTAGAATTTTCCTTTGAAAAAGAGGGGGAAAGGCCAATACGGAGGAAAGAGTGGCACTCCCTGTTTCACCACCTAACAAAGTATAGCCAAACAACAGTAAAGGCAGCAAAAGCAGCGATGTTGAACCAAACCAATATTAAATGTAGAGCACTTTTTCGGAGTAATATCTATTAAGTGATAGAGGCAAATTAGTATCTTTCGGGTTTGGCAAGCTAAATCAGACCAGAAGCGATAAACAAGCAGAAAATGATCTGGGTAACGGAGGCCGGTCAAAAAAATTTTCCTTCTGTTTTGTAAAAATGGCAACCCTGAAAAATATTTTCCGTCTCATAATACAGAGCCTGTGGCAGAAGAAAAAATATTACAAGCTTTAATTGACGGCTGCATCTCAGGAGACAGGCGCTCTCAACAGCTTGTGTATAAGATGTACTACGGGAAGATGAAGGCGGTTTGTCTTCGTTATACGAAGGATGGAGACAATGCGATGGATGTGCTGCAAGAGGGGTTTATCAAGGTTTTTCAGAATATTTCGAAGTATGAGGGATCAGGGTCGTTTGAGGGATGGGTTCGGAGAATTATGGTCAACCTTTCGATAGACAATTTTCGAAAGCACAAGAGTGATTTTGTGTTGTTGGGCGAGAATCACAGTGTGGAGGAGTGGGAGGAAAAGATAGAGGAGGATGAAGAGGAGGATTCGGAGTATGACTTCAATCCTGCTCAGATAGTAGAAGCAATGCAGCAGCTATCACCCGCTTACCGGACTGTTTTTAACCTTTACGTTTTTGAAAACTATACGCATCAGGATATTGCAAACGCGCTTGAAATCAGCGTAGGTACCTCTAAAAGTAACTTTGCGAAAGCGCGCCGTAACATGAAAAAAATATTACTCAAGAATCAGGGAAAAAGGGTATGAGTCCGATCAATGAAGATTTTGAGCAAAAGTTGAGGGATAGTTTCGAGCATTACGAATTACCATATATGCCCAGTAGCTGGGCAAGTCTCGAACGCCGTCTTGATAAAAACATTCCGCGGGATAAGTCCCGGTGGGTCGCTGGAATAGCAGCGGTGGTATTGGTGGCCATTGGAGCGGGAGCGTTTTATTATATATACGGCAGACAAGCAACGCTGGCCTCTGCCGGAAGTAAATCAGTACGTTTTGAAAATATACAGCATACAACTAATCTACACGAATATCAATCTGAACAGGGTTCTGACTCAATCTCTGAACCGCTGATGCTTAACTCACCGACCTTAACTAAAACTGAATATACTAACACCTCTGCAGCCACTCCGGGCCTTTCAGGCACCGGGGTTGCTCAGAGAGATGCACAGGTAGCCTCGGTTCCTTCGGTGCCCCCATCAAACTTTGAGACAAAAAAATCAACTGAACTGATGCTCGGTGTAAAAACCGACGCAGGAGTAAAACCAGATAGAATCTGCACTGGAATAGAAGTTATATTTGATGTCACTAACGGACCACAGGAAGGAAGTTATCTGTGGAATTTTGGAGACGGTAACTTCTCCAACCAGCCAAATCCACGTCATAAGTACACCAAACCTGGTGTTTATGATGTCTCTATTTCAGTAACCAATAAGAAGGACGGGCATATCCAGACGAAGGTAATGGACGACTTCATCACCATCCATCCATCTCCAACAGCTAAGTTTGAGTGGCAGTTTATCAATGGTGCGCTTGAAGAGCCTACCGTTAAAATCATCAATACGAGTGATAACGCGAGCAAATACCTTTGGAAGTTTGAGGATGGCTCGACATCAAAAGCCATCAGCCCTGTGCGCTCTTATTCCGATAAAGGTAAACAAATAATCGCATTAGAGGTCTCTAATGAATACGGCTGCACCGACAAAGAGATGAAGGTTATCACCATTAATAAAGACTATAACCTGATGGCTCCTGAGCGTTTCAGCGCAAGTAAAGAAACCTTCATGCCCGAAGGCTTGAAACAGGGGAAACTCGATTTCAGGCTGACCATCTACAATGGTGAAAAGGCCATTTTTGATACAACGAATAATAACAAAGGATGGGACGGTACATTACCCGATGGAAGTGTAGCTGCTCCGGGCAGTCAATACCCATGGATCGTGATTATTTCCAATGAAACCACGAAGGAAGAGAAATACTTCAGTGGATTAGTAACAGTGAACCCTTAACCAAAATTGGTAATATAAAAAGGGCCCGGTATTCATACCGGGTTTTTTTATACCTTCCATAACATCGGTTTAATAGTGATAATCTCTATAAGATATCTTACCTGCTATGGGAAAGGTATAATAGTAGAATGATTACCAAGAATTTCACTATCGAACTACGATTGCCCACTCCGCGGATTCAATATATCAATTTTTCAACAATATTGAAAACTCTTCGCCGTATTTTTGCGTCATACTAAACTGTAAGAACTGCTCACGGATGTTGATCCGACTGAATTTCAGGCTATTAATTCTTTATGTTCTCACTATTGGGGCAGAATCCGGTCTGAACGCACAGATCAGTACTCTACCGGCTTCGGATCCTTGTAGTTGCAATGGGAGTGTTACGGTTTCCTCATCACTGAGCGGCAATGTTTTTTATCAATTGCTGGCTCCTGACGGAGGAGTTGTCAACTCTGCCCTCAGCTCCCTTGGGAGTATCACCTTCAATAATCTTTGTCCAGAGGCATACACAATAACTGCTACCGGCAATGGGACATTTGAGCAAGAGGTCTTCTATATTGCCGGGGGGGCAGTGAATCCTGGTCAGGCTACTTCTGCGTCAATCTGCTCAACAGCAGGCACCGTACAACTCTCAGGACTATTAAGTAATTATGTTCCGGGAGGAGTTTGGAGAAATAGTTCAGGACAGGTTTTCAGTGGTGCATTGGTGATGTCTGCTGCACTGCCGGGATATTACACTTATTCACTGACTTCCAATGGCTGTGATGTTATCACCGGGGTTCTGCTTGATGTCATCCAAAATGCTAATCCAGGGCTTTCTACCACGTATCTCATCTGCGATACATACGTCCCTTTCTTCATGACGGATGTATTAGCTGGAAATGCCGATGAAGGAGGGGAGTGGTTTAATTCTTCCAATCAGGAGATAGATGGCTTCTATGATCCTGCCAGCATGAGTAGTGCACTTTTTACCTATATGATAGATACGGTTGCCGGGTGTGGCCCTGTCTTTTCGACCTTATTCATTGTAGAAAACCAGACCCCCGACCCTGGAATCAGTAACTCTGTTTTTGTGTGCTACAACGCTGTTCCTTTTGATATGACTGGAGAACTCGGAGGAACACCAGACCCAGGAGGTACTTGGTTTAATTCGTCGAATACCCCGGTAACCGGAATTTTTGATCCTTTGACGAATTCACCAGGAGTTTACCGTTACCACGTGGATGGAGCGACACCGTGCGTTGACCAAGATGCTTTTCTGACTATTACTATAGTAAGTACCAATCCTTCGGGGGCTGATAATAGTATTTCGCTCTGTTCATCAGATCCACCTTTCAATCTTTTTTCTCAGCTTGGAGGCTCGCCCATAGCAGGGGGTACTTGGTATAATAGTCAGAACCAGGCGATTGGAGACACATTTGATCCAGGTATGCAGCCTTCGGGAATTTATACCTACATTTTTCCCAATGTCGGATGTTTTCCCACTGGAGCCAATCTGACCATCAGTATTACTCCTCTTCCGAACGCCGGTCTGGATCAGCAAATTCCCATTTGCGAAAACGCGGGTACCTTTTCTCTTATACCAGGACAAGGAGCCACTGCCGGAGGGACTTGGAGTTATGGGGGGCAGACCATAAACAGCAGTGTTTCTGTTCCTTCCTCCGGAAGCTATAACTATACATATACTGTTACTTCACCCGAATGTCCCTCCGACCAGGCGACTGTTACCCTTGCAGTTGCTGCTATGCCTTCAGTACCTCCTGATCTGTCGGAATTGTTGTGTGCCAACGACTCACCTATCAACCTTGCTGATTACTATATAGGAGTACCGCAACTCACATTTTCAGACAGCAATGGAACTGCTATCTCCTCCCTTTTTGATCCGGGAAGTCAGCCGCAGGGAGTTTATACCGTTACCAACACATCGGGCAATGTGTGCCCGCCGGTTTCAGGAACCTTTACTATTACCATTGAGCAACCCTATTCGGAGGATATGGATATACTTGCCTCTGTGTGTGAGACGGACGGGATGATTGACCTCAATGAATACTTGCCCGGCATTGATCCAATGAATGGAACGTGGACGGATGAAGATGGCTCTGCTGTCAGCAACACCGTTTCACTTTGGGAACCCGGTAATTTGAATTATTTTTTTATTACCAATGCAGGAGCGGTCTGTGAACCCAATACAATTTGGCTTTCTGTTCAGGTAGATCAACAGCCCAATGCCGGTGTGGACGGAGAGTATATTTTCTGCACTAACTCATCAGTCCAATCTATGAATTCATTGATTCCCGCCGGTGCTGATATAGGCGGGCAATGGTACTTTAACAATCAGATTTATACTTCTGACAGTTTTGACCCCTCATCGGATGCTGGTGGAGAATACGAGTATATAGTCGCCGAAAACGGAACATGCCCACAAGATGAGAGTCTTGTAAATATCGAGGTGATTCCGGGAATAGTATTTGATGCGGGGCCGGATACGGTGGTCTGTTCTGGCAGTATGCCTTTTGCTATTGGAACCGAACTCAGCGGAGCCTATACCTATCAATGGACTCCCCCCCTTTTTTTAAGCTCAGTTGCTGATCCGCAACCACAGGTAACAGCAGTTAATACCACGTCAGTGCCTTTGAGCACCGTATATTCCGTGTTGGTTTCTGACGGTATCTGCAGCGTAGAAGACTTTATCGAGATCACAGTTAATCCGCTACCCGTTTTAATCCTTCCAACACAGATAGAATGGTGTGAGGGAGAAAATACAACATTCTCGGTGAGCGGAGGCACGACCTATAGTTGGCAGCCCATTAGTTATTTTTCTAACCCACAGGGATCAGACCCTGGTTTCAATGAAGATGTACCAGGAATATATGAGGTGATAACAACCGGTACCAATGAGTGGGGCTGTACTGACACTATTTCGAGTGAAATCATTATTCATCCGCTTCCTCAGATAATGCTCAGTGCACCTCCAACAGAAGGTTGTACACCATTGGAGATTCATCTTTCACTTGATCCTGCCAGCACTCATATTTCATCTGCTGAATGGGAGGTGGGAAACTTGTCGGGTACCGGATTTGAGCTACAGGGAACCCTTGTTGCCTCAGATGATTATACCGTCTTTATTCATGCAATATCCGAATATGGGTGCGAGATATTGGAATCGTACGACAATTTCATCACCGTTTATCCGGATCCGGTGCCCTCATTTACTTTCGATCCGCTTCATCCGACCACATTGGAAAATATTGTTTCAATTTTCAATCATACAACAGGGGCTGTTTCTTATGAATGGACTTTGGATGCAGGAAATATTGGTGGTGAACTTGAGCCACAGATTGCTCTCCCTCCTGAAAATGCAGGGATTTACGAACTTTGCCTGATTGCAGTGAGTGATCAGGGGTGTAAGGATACTCTATGCCGGCAGATTGAATTGGAGTTAGATCAATCTCTTTTTGTTCCCAATTCTTTTTCCCCGAATAATGATGGAGTAAATGATGTTTTCTACCCTGTATTCCGAGGGTATGATTTCACCGAGTACCGGTTGGTAATTTATGATCGCTGGGGAATTGAGGTTTTTGCAACAAATGATGCTCGTGAGATGTGGACCGGCAATATTCAGGGAGGTGAATATTATGTGCAACCCGATGTGTATGTGTGGCAAATAAGAATCAAAGATAATGGAAGTTCTGATATCAATGAATTCAGAGGCCATGTCAGCGTTATCAGGTAAAGTACGGAGTTTTTAATTCAATGTTGATTTTTTTCATCTTAAATTTTCCCATGGCTTTGACTTTTGTTTTTCCTGCGGCGGTCTTCTTATAAAAATAAAATTGATGTCGTTTTCTTTAAATTACTCAGGCTGTGAGTGTCACCTACGCTTCCTCTCTAAGAAAGTTTGCGATTAATTATGTGTGCTGGTACTAAGCTTTTGTGGCTATCGAATACCATCCGGATTCAAGGTCTGCGGCATTTTTGTTTCCCGAAAAAAGCAGTAGGATCATTATTTTTGTATGTCGCAGGCCGAGTAGGCACTGAGGAGACTATGAATATTTTGAAAAAGACCGTATTATTTGCTGCGGCAGTTCTTTTTATAGAAAGGTCTGCTTGTGGGCAGCTCAGTTGCAATTCTCCAGGGGTTGTTTGCATGAGTACACCGGTTGGGCCAGTAAGCGTATGCGGAGGTACATTCATGGATAACAACGGGAACAGCCCCTATTCCAATAATTTCTATACCATGACATTATGCCCTGACACACCTGGTCAGGCTGTTCAGCTTTCATTCAGTATATTTTCATTACAGACTTCACCCAATCCGATGAACTCTGATTTTTTCAGAGTTTATGACGGTCCTACTACTTCTTCCATGTCATTGGGAATATTTACGGGGACTGATCTTCAGGGGATGACGATTACAGCTACTACCGGCAATCCTACCGGATGTCTGACTATTGAGTTTGATCCGAACGGAGGTAATAATACTAATTATGCAGGATTCCAGGCCGCCATAACCTGCACAGCACCCTGTGCACCACCTACAGCGGTATTTGGTGTTACACCACCGCCGATTGGGTCTGGAAACCAAGTAATGACCTGTCCTGGTGAAATGCTGACATTTTCCGATCTCGGATCGTCTGCCCAGTCCGGGGCAAGCATTGTGAGCTACAGTTGGCATATCAGTGATGGTACTAACTTAGCCGGATCGGCGATCACTCATGCATTCAATGATCCGGGAGAATACCATGTTTATTTTTCTGTGACGGACAATAATGGGTGTAATAACATTGGTGTAGCTCCACTTTCAGTACTTGTCAGCACAGAACCTGAATTCCCGGGAGTAGCAGAAATACAAACTGAATATTGTTTTGGAGAAGAGGTAGTACTCGATGCCGGAGAAGTGGTAAATACTTCCTGGAGTGCGCTACCACCGCAGGTAATCAGTGGGCAGACCTACCTGCCGGATGGAAACGGAGTTAGTTACAGTTCCTCTCTCACGTTTGATTTTTTTACAGATGGAGCCGTGCTTGAGAATTGCTCTGATCTCAATTATATTTTGGTAAATATGGAGCACAGCTATATGGGAGATCTTGGGGTGGCAATAACCTGCCCCAACGGAACCACAGTAGATCTTGTGCAATGGGGAAGTAATGGTGGAGGTGGGACATTTTTGGGAGAAGCGGTGGACGATGAAGGAATTACACCGGGAGTTGGATATGACTATTTCTGGTCGCCCGATGCGACGAATGGCACTTGGGGACAAAATGCAAACGGTACAATTTTACCAAGCGGTATTTATCAGTCTTCTGAAGATCTGTGTGCTCTGGTAGGGTGTCCTTTGAATGGAACATGGCTCTTTACTGTATCAGATAATCTCAGCATTGATAACGGCTACATATTTGGCTGGGGAATTGATTTCAATCCGGCATTGATACCCGGTGTACTCACTTTTACTCCCACTATTGGTGCAGATGCTGACAGTTCTTATTGGTCAGGCCCCTTTATTGTTGATCAGGATGCAGGATTTGATGTGATTACAGTTGAATTCCCTCAACCAGGAAATCAGGATTTCACTTACCATGTGATGAATAGTTTTGGTTGTGCCTTTGATACTATTATTACTATTGAAGTAACTCCTCCGCCACTGATATCTGCAGGCTCTGATCAGCTATTTGGTTGTGTGCCGTTGCAGATAGATGGCGGTTTTGTCAATCTTCCAACTCCGCAGTGCAGTGTAGCCGAAGGAACCTATACGTATTGCTATGGAAATAATTCAAATTATACCGTTACCTATTGTCCCGACAATCCGGGTGATGGAATTTCGGCGGTGGAATTATCATTCAGTCAGGGAGGTATAGAAACCGGTTGGGATTTGCTTACTATTTATAATGGCAATAGTACTTCCGCACCGATCCTCGCCACAGTTGACTATGCGGATCTTTCAGGGTTATCGTGGACTTCAACAAGCTCTGACGGTTGTCTAACTCTCGCTCTTTCATCTGACTTTATTGTATCATGTGCAGACGGGGGTGGCCCCATTTCATGGATTTACACGGTCAGTTGTGCTTCTACGGTTGATTATATTTGGTCATGGTCACCTTCTACGGGGCTAAGTGATCCCTCACTCCCATCTACCACACTGAACAATCTCAACTCCACCACCCAATATACGCTGACGGGGTATCCTTCGGGTCATCCCGATTGTGTGGTAAGTGACGATGTGTTGATCACCGTTCCGACAAACCTTGTGGTAGATATAGTAAGTGCTTATGAGTTATGCAGTGGGGATACGGCGCATATAGCGGCTCCGGTTATTACAGGTGGCTTACCTCCGTTCATTGTGGAATGGGTCGGCGATGATGGTAGTATTATCAATGGAAATGAGTTTGATGTAACAGTTGACCAGGAAACTACTTACTGTGTAACTGTTACTGACGATTGTGATGTGGAGTCGAGTGAATGCACAACCGTCAGTGTTTTTCCTGTTGTTCCTGCATCATTTTCAGTACAAAACCCCATCGGCTGTGAGCCGTTGAATATCTCATTGGTCGCCGATTATACTGCCTACGATGACATCTCCCAGATGACATGGCATTTCGGGAATGGGGATAGCACAAATACTATCGGATCTGCAGGATATCAGTACACATCCGATGGCATTTTCTTTCCATGGGTAGAAATCGTTGATGTGAATGGATGTATTACTTCAGACACAGCAGGCTCTGCGGTCAATGTTTGGCCAAAACCTTTTGCATCGTTCACAACAAATCCTGTTGTTGCTGTACTTCCTAATACGACATTTGAGTTTATTAATAATACCATTGACGGCACTGATTATGAGTGGGTATTTGCGGGGCAGGATGCCATCACTGCGTACGAAGCAGAATATTCCTTTCCATCAGAAACAGCAGGCACTTATTGGGTAGATCTCAATGTAAGCAATGAATACGGGTGCGTAGATACAACACACCGGCAATTAATTATCAGGGACGATATTGATATTTATATCCCCAATAGTTTTACACCTAATGAAGATGGCATCAATGATGAGTGGATGATACAGGGGCGTGGGTACCGCGATGAGGGGTTCCATTTGCAGGTGTTCAACCGTTGGGGAGATATTGTTTTTGAAAGTTTTGATCCGCAAAAAGCGTGGACAGGAAACTACCGAGACAATAACTATTACGTTGAGGACGGGGCTTATTCCTACAGGGCATCAATACGAGACAAGGAATTTGACGTAAACCATATCTATGAAGGGCACGTGGTGCTTATCCGATGATAAAAACTTCACGTTCTTCTCCCCTATTACTTTCCTTTCATTAGTTCATCAATAGTTCCAGAGGTAACCGAATGGTAATTCGGTCGTGCCTTTGTGTAAATGTTTTCCTGACTTGTCCCTTTTAGTGCGGTGCGAATAATTTCGCTATAATTTCATTCATCTTGGTCGTTGGTTTCGCTTTTA
>JADLBA010000045.1 GCA_020848015.1 Crocinitomicaceae bacterium
GCTGAAAGTAATTGTTGCGTAACCCCGTTATGGGAAGGATATGTCTTAATGGTAAATTCTATATGTCCATCTTCCGGCAATGACGTAAAGGTAAATGGCCTTAACTCTTGCTCCCAACCTTGTTTATTAATAGATACATCAACCGCCTGCCCGGCAGTAAAATATAATTTTGCAGGTTTTTCTGCAACTATTCGCAAAACATCGTGTGTGAGATGTTCGGTTGATATTATTTTGACTGTTTCTGCCATTGTATTAATCTGTTTTGGTTATCAGAAATAATTCCTCTCTTATGGTGCCTTCTTTCAACTTCCCCGAAAAGTGACCTGTAAAAATTTTACCATTTGTAGTGTTGATACATCCCGAAGGTACGTACAAATGCTCTGCTTCAAATACAACGGATAGGTTAATATGTTGCAAAATTTCTTTCATTACCTTTAGCATTTGCATTGTATTCCTCTACTGGCCGGGGTTCACATTATTACTGTACCTATCTATTGATTTTAGACAAGGTAATATCGTGTTTGCCAATAATATCAGCAACGCAAACCTTTCCTTCGATTGGTACAAATTGATGCTCACAATTTGAGAACACCCTAAGAACCTTCTCTGCCCGCATTTCTTTGTGGCCATATTTACGCTCCCCATCTTTTCCCTTATCATAA
The DNA here is from genome assembly GCA_020848015.1 of Crocinitomicaceae bacterium. GTDB lineage: Bacteria > Bacteroidota > Bacteroidia > Flavobacteriales_D > Sanyastnellaceae > JADLBA01. The sequence goes on from JADLBA010000045.1 coordinate 663, forward strand.
GGATAAAGTTCCGATGATTTCATGAGCGCACAAATACATTACAATCGAATGGTAAAATTGTTTGAAGGCTGTTGGTAAATGAATAAACCGTGGAGAACAAACACCGGAGTAATTGAAGTCAGGCTATTAGGTAAGATAAAGTTTCTTAAATAGAGTTATTATTCTTGCTAATGGGAAGTTGAGTTATTGGGCTATTGTTTAACTTTAGCAGCAAGAACCAATGATAGAATGGTTACAGGTCAAACTCAATCGAGAAAGGCTTTGCACAACAAAACTGACACAGCAGTTGAGCAGTTCGACAAATTATCCTTTGCTGAAAAGGTCATTGACTTTAATAAAAGTATTGCATTTTATCTCAGCCTTCCAGACACATTCAAGGTGTTAAACCCATTTATTGAAAATCCGGAAACCATTGAAGTAATGGAACTTTTTTATCATAAATTTTATCAAGACTTTAATGAGAGAAAATTTATTATCGGCATAAATCCTAGCAGACATGGGGCTGGTATTTCAGGGGTTCCATTTACCGATACAAAACGATTAGAAAGCCATTGTGGTATTAAAATGCAATCTGCCCATACCCACGAAGTCTCCTCCGTATTTATGTATGATATGATTAGTGAATTCGGCGGAACCGCTGAGTTTTTCAATACATTTTATATTAACTCTCCCTTCCCTTTGGCTATTGTACGAAGAAATAAATCCGGCAATTGGGTTAATGCCAATTACTACGATACGCCCATCCTTTTCAAAATGTTGAAAAATTTTATGATTGAAACCCTGAAAAAACACATAAGTATTGGATTGAACACGGACGAGGCCTTTGTGCTCGGCAATAAAAATGCTGTGTTTATTGAAAAATTGAATAAGGAAGCAAAATTGTTTAATAAATTGACCGTTTTGGAACACCCACGTTTTATTCAACAATACCGGTCAAAAGAAAAACAATGGTACATCGAAAAGTATATTAAATCATTAAATGGATGAAGTGGTTAAAAAAAAGAAGTATATTATTTATACCATTGGGCATTCTACACGTTCGATCGCAGATTTTCTGAAGATGCTGGCCGCTTTTAATATCAAGGTATTAGTGGATATTCGCAGTTTGCCCGGTTCACGAAAGTTCCCTCAATTTAACAGGGAGGAGTTGGAGAATTCTTTGAAGGAGAGAAATATTAATTATATTTATTTAGCTGATCTCGGTGGACGGAGAAAAGTTGATAAACATTCCAAGAATAACCGTTGGCGCAATGATTCATTTAAAGGATATGCGGATTATATGGAAACTCAGGGTTTTAAAAATGGAATCAAAGAATTAAAAGATATTGCACTCCGGAATACTACTGCCTTTATGTGTGCTGAGGCTGTTTGGTGGCGGTGTCACCGTTCTATGGTTTCCGATTTTTTGAAGGCTGGGGGGTGGACTGTTTTCCACATCATGTCAGCCGATAAAGCGGAAGAACATCCCTATACCCAACCTGCAAGAATTATTGACGGCAAAGTCTGCTATTCGGACTTTGACCTATCTGATACTGATTGTAAGGAACAAGTAAAATCATTTAAATTTAAGGTGGGCGATAAGGTAAAATGGAATTCAGAAGCAGGAATAGTTTCGGGAACTATCATAAAAATTCATACCGCTGATTTTGATAATAAAGGTTATACCCGGCATGCTTCCGAAAGGGAGCCACAATATGAAATCAAAAGTCTTATCACGAATCATATCGCAGTACACAAAGGTTCGGCACTTTCTAAACTATAAAAAAAAAATTGAGACGTGTTGATAGAATTTCTCTCGAAAGAGGGCGATGGAGTAGATTTATTCGCTTTTTGAAAGTTCTTATGCGTTGAACCTTAGGTACAGGGCTTTGTCAAATTACTTTCTGACGACAGCTACAATGCGGACGGTGGTTACGCTTTTTTCACAAACTCTGATTTCAGTGCCATTGCCCCGAATCCGTCAATTTTACAGGAGATGTTGTGATCTTCGTCTGTCAGTCGGATATTTTTTACTTTAGTCCCTGCTTTTACTGGTTTAGGAGCGCCTTTCACAGGCAGGTCTTTTAGTACAATTACGGAATCACCATTATTTAGCTCATTGCCGTTGGCATCAAGAACCTTATTCTCGGTATTCGCTTCGGTTACTTCGATGGAAGGCTCCCATTCATAAAAACACTGTGTGCAAACCATCTTATTCTGGCTTGGGTAGCTCAGATCAGAACCACAACTGGGACAATGCATACGATGATTTATTTTAATTGAAATGAAACTTTTTGAATTATAATTCTGAATAATGGTGCATTGGCAGGCAGTAACAGTTCAGCCACCATAACAGAATGGATGTACTATGTTAAAAAATCAGTTCTGATTTACTCAGCTCTCATTTCAGCAGGGCGAATCTCATTGTGTTTGATATATCCTCCGAGATAACCTGCTCTTGCCGCAAGAGCAAATGCAGTGATACTCAGCGCAAGCAAAACAAACGAGAGTGGGCGTGCAATTTTCTTGTCTTTTTTATCTAAATAAAAAAGAACTGCCGCAGTAAGGCCTGTGGCAAAAAAGAAGGGCAGACAAGCTTCTGCGGCCTCCTCATGCTCATGAATAAGTTCATGACTGTAGCCCGGTTGATCTTCCAGTTTGTCCTCTGCGCTCTCGCCTGTATTATTCGTGATGATCGCCCCCAGTGTGGCTCCAATCAGAAGAATATAGGATGTCATGCGTGTAGTCTTGCTTTTTGCAATAATGCCAACAGCAAGCACAAATGCTCCGATAATGGAAGAAAATATCGGGAGATGATTAATAAGCAGGTGAAGATGTACCTTGTCCATAACTTCTTTTTTGCAAGAATAGGAAATATTCCTTGTCACTGCATTTACTTATCGCTTATCAGACTGCAGAAAAGTTGCACTATCTGCATAAACCTATAGTTCAATCTTTCAGAAGTTATCTTTCCTTTGCTGGGTTATGGAGGAAAAAATGAGTTCGCTTCTTAGCCAACAGCACTTTGAGAAACAACTGCACTACTATTTCTCATTCCCTCCTACCAAGGGGCAACAGCGGCTATTTCATGCATTTACTCGGTTCACCTTTTCTTCTAAACCGCGGTGTGCAATGATGGTGAAGGGATATGCCGGAACAGGTAAAACCACCTGTGTGAGCGCAATGGTAAAAGCCTTGCTGGAGGCTGGTTTTCATGTTGTTCTCCTTGCCCCAACAGGACGGGCGGCTAAGGTGTTGGGAAATTATTCTAAACATCCTGCCTGGACTATTCACAAGCAGATTTATTTGAGGCGAAGTGACAGGAGCGGGAACGCCTGGTTTGAGCTAAAGGAAAACATAATGGTGAACACCGTCTTTTTTGTGGATGAAGCCTCCATGATAGGAACCGAACGCTTTATACGGCTGAACGACGATATTGCTACCGGCGACCTACTTGAAGACCTCATCACTCATATTTATTCAGGTGAAGGTTGCCGTATGGTTTTGATCGGAGACGGCGCTCAACTTCCACCGGTAGGCAGTGATCAAAGCCCCGCATTAAAGACGGAATTTCTCCGTCGGGAATATTCGCTCAATATCGCCGAACTCGAACTGAACGAAGTAATACGCCAAAAGGAAGGCTCCGGAATACTGGAAAATGCTACAATACTCAGAGAATTGATTCTCGAAGAAAAAAATACTTTTCCGGTTTTTAATATCTCGGAGTTTAGTGATATCAAGGCATTGCGGACTGATATGCAGCCTTTCGTAGAAGATGCTTTTTCGAAATACGGTGTGGACGACACAATTATAATTACCCGCTCTAACAAAAGAGCCAATATTTTTAATCAGCAGGTACGCGCAAGAATCCTTGGACACGAAGAAGAGATTAACTCCTCCGATCGGATGATCGTTTTGAAAAATAATTATTTCTGGCTGGAAAGTCAGGCGGCATTTTCCGCAGGATTTATTGCTAACGGTGACACGATTCAAATCAAGCGTGTCCGGTCGTTTGAAGACAGGGGACCTTTCCGGTTTTGTAAAGCAGTGATACATTTGGTTGATTATCCTGACCTCCCTGAAATGGAGGTATTATTGCTGTGCAATTCTATTTGGGAAGAATCACCGGCTATGGGCTGGGAGAAAATAAGGGAGCTGGGAAATTTAATTGCTCAGGATTATCCTGACATTAAAAATCTCGGACAATTGCGAAAAAAAGTACAGGAAGACCCCTACTACAATGCACTTCAGGTAAAGTTTGCCTACGCGGTCACTTGTCATAAATCGCAAGGTGGCCAATGGCTCTGTGTATTTGTTGACCAGGGATATGTCACCGATGAAATGGCGGGAAAAGAACTGAACAGATGGATGTACACTGCCTTTACCCGAGCTCAAAAAGAACTTTTCCTGGTAGGTTTTGACGAACGGATGATCGGTGAAGAAAACGTATGAAGTATTTGTTATAGGAAAATTTAATCTGAACTATGGTGAAGATCGTTCGTGCGCAGTGCCAGGATCTGTTCGGGATAATCGGTAATTATATGCCTGATACCTGAATGAAAAAGTCGCAGTGCTTCTTCGGGGCTGTTTACCGTCCATGCGAGGAGTTCAATGCCTTGTTTCACCGACCATTCGATCAGTGAGTCATTGATGTATTTATAATTCGGACTATAGGCAAAAGGACGGAATTTGAGATCGCACAATTGTGTTTCCGGAGATGCCGAAGGATGTTCAGACAGGAAAACTAATTTTATCTCAGGAGCCTGTCTGTATAGCTCATTCAGTATCAAAGTATCAAAACTTTGCAGCAGGCAGTTTTCTTCGATTGCTGCGGAGCGAATTTCACCGATCAATAATTGCGCATATTCTGCAGGATTCGGCTGGAAAATACCATATTCCTCTTTAACACTTTTGAGTTCAATATTCCAGCAGGGAAATTTCAATGATTTTTTTTTTGCAAAGTGTGCTACTTCTTTTATTGCATCATTCAAAAGCGGTTTGTGCGTTTCAATGCACTGTTGGTGGGGAAAACGCGGGTGGGGAAATGTTCCAAGCCTGAATGCCTGCGCCTCTTTTGCCGTCATTCGGTAAATGTTGTGCAAACGTTCTTCATCCGGACTGATACGTTTTCTATCGGGGGTTGCACAAATCTCGTGGTGCATGAATGGCTCGTGTGAGACAAGAACACGATGATCTCCGGTGCAGACTACATCCAACTCTAAATAATCTACACCGAGTGAAGTTGCATAGAGAAATCCTTCGATAGAATTTTCAGGGTGTGTTCCTCTGCAGCCCCGGTGGCCGTGTACGATCATGCCAAATAATATATTTGTACAAGGAACAAACTCATTTTTTCCTTCTTATTTGATATTGCTCAGAAGAAACGCCTGTACCTCACGGATGGATTTAGGCTTGAGAGCGATTTTTCCTTCGTGATCAATCAGGAAAAAACCTGGTGTCTTCGTTACTAAGTAGTCTTTTGCTGAGGGCGAATCCCATAACTTCATTCCGCAGAGATTGGGAAAGGTAAACCCTCTCTCTTTTATGGCTGCTTCCCACTGCGGTTTTTGAATATCTACCGAATAGCCAATGATCTCAAAACCTTTGGATTTCCATTGGTCATAGCAGGTCTTTATTTCCGGAGCTTCAGCTTTGCAGTGTTCACACCATGAACTCCAGAACATGATCAGCGTATATTTTTTGGCAGCGGCAATTTTCATCGCATCAATACGTGAACCATCGAATGAGTTGCCGGTAATATTTGGCGGAGTTTTTCCGACGGCCAGTCTGGTGATGCTTTCTGCGGTGCTCTTGATGATATTGGAAAGATCTGCATCACCGCATGCGTCTCCATTCACATAATTGTCAATAATGTATGTAGAGATATTTTCCATACCGCTTTCATAAAAACCGACTAGCATCTGGTTCAATGCAAACTCCAGCACCAGATCATCGGCTTTGGCCTTGTCTGCTATAACACTAACACAGTCAATGAAACCGGCTTCTTTACCACCGCTGAATGTGCGCATAAAATTCTGTATGCGATCACTGAGAAAAAGACCGTGAATAATACTGTGGTCGGTGAAATCAATATTTTCCCAGTATTTCTGTTTGTCATTCCCTGCCGGTTCTTGCTTCCAGGTAAGAATCTTCGCAAAGTGCGTATTTGGATATTGACTGATCATTGCGGCGCGGAGCTCTGCAAGTTCTTTTTCTTTCTGTGCCACCTGCTTTTCAAATTCATATTTGATCTGGCTTTTTGCCCCCCCCACCTTTGCATCCCTGATTGCCTTGAGCAACGCGGCTTCTTTTGGCTGATAGATAAACCAAGCCTCGTTCTCCCTGCTGCCGGCAGAAGAAGCATTCATATCCATTCTGCCGGAGCGAAAGTTAATTTCGACCACTTTCTCCGCAGGATTGATGATCACCGGAGCGAAATTGTTATCGGATACTCCCATCATATAAATCCCTTGGTCGAACTCTTTTTTACCAAATGAAAAATTCCCATTGGTAATATCTGTCGAATCAATCAAAGAATTAGTTCTGCCATAAACCGACCAGAGATACATTTTTTTATAGGAGGGTATTTGTATTGAGCCTTTTACCTCTACCGATCCGTGTTTCATTCCCTTGTTCGCATCGGTGATGCCATTGGTGAAAGGAATAGCTGTTCCCAAAGTATCGGTAGTAAGTTTCCCACTATCCGTTTTTGCATTGGAACTATTGCAGC
>JADLBA010000046.1 GCA_020848015.1 Crocinitomicaceae bacterium
AAAACAGATATTGAGTCTGTGATTGCTTACGTCAGGGAATTGGCTCCCATTGAAAGTGAAAATGAAATTTCACACTCTGATTTTCCAATGAATTTTATCATTAATACCATTCCGAAAAAAGCATCATTCAGCACTATTCCGCCTAAATCTGATAAAATCAATTACGGTAAGTATATGATTACTGCTTCCGGCTGTATGGATTGCCATACCAAGCAAGATAAGGGAAAATTTGTGGGTGAGCCTTATAGCGGTGGATTTGAATTTAAGCTACCGGATGGTTCAATTGTGCGATCAGCCAATCTTACTCCAGATAAAACAACCGGGTTGGGAAACTGGACCCGCGAGCAATTTATCAATCAGTTCAAAATACACATTGACAGTTCATACGTTAATCCACCCGTCAACCCCGGCGACTTCCAGACAACCATGCCGTGGACGATGTACGCAGGAATGGATACATTAGATTTAGAGTCGATATATAATTACCTTCAAAGTCTGAGTCCGGTTAGCAACAAGGTAGAAAAATTCAGCTCTTCAAAATAAATTAAATAGCCATTTTGTTTCAACACGCAACTCCCGTTTTTAATAAAATTTTTTAATTATAATAAGGGAGAATTAAAAAAATCCGGCCTGCGATCTAATCCAAAATACACCTCACCGGATATCCATACGCCCGTACCTGATTGGTTACATTTACATAACTGCTACCAAAGTGAATTCTCAGCGCGTTGTTGTAGGAATTATCCCATCCCGGATACGATGAGTTGCCCACAGTGGAGGTCCAGTAACCGGTTTCTGCCTGTTGGTTGTAAACATTTCCATCGCCGAAATAGCGATCTCCAGCATGCATCAGCTTGAGCGGACTACCATAAGCCCCTGCGGCATTTTGTGTGCCCCAGGTAGCAGCCTCATCAAGAAACTCGTCAAGAGTAGGAAGGCGGAATCCTGAAGGGCAGGGGTTATTGATACCATTTACACCTTGCCACAGATTATCATTTTTCGATGCGCGCCAGTCAACCGGAATGGTTGCCATCTTGATCCATAAATTATGTCCCGGAACATCCGTAGGAGAAAGTGCTGTGGTTGTTCCATAAACAGGTGCACCTGTGGTCGCGTTGGAATAAGTAACGGCCTGATGTCCGTCATCAAGGCGACCCCACTGGAAATGGTCTCCATAGGCGAGATAATCGGTGGACGAAGTAGGAGCCTGTAAGGCTCCGAGATTTCTGTCTAACCAACATCTCTTTGGAATGGTGTTGGATTCTACTGTGCCATAAGTTACGCTTGCTCCTCTGTATGTGAAGGTAACCGTCGGGCTTGGACAAACAGAGCAATTGGAGGTTGACTGTATCAGAGCAACGGCGGATGAATTGCAAATGCTGTTGTACGCCCAGACGTATAGAGTATATTCATTGCCGCATGAAAGACCTGTTTGTGTGTGGGTTGTGGACAGACCATTGTCTGTGGCGGTAGCGTAGTCATTGGCGGTATTCCATTTATATCCTGTCGCACCGTCAGAGGTATTCCAGTTCCATACAATCTGCATATTAGAAGGAGTGTGCACACCAGCCGAAGGAGGTGAAGGGGCGGGACAGGTGGCACATATTCCCTGATGCCAAATACTATAAGCATAAAACTCAAAACACTTATTATCAGTATTAAAAATCTGGAGACCTTCCACCGGATCAGGAATAGCATTTCGCGTGGAGGTATTCATTCTCGGTATCAAAAGACCTTTACTACCGGAGATATCGAGCAGTGAAGAGCCATCCGCAGGGGTTCCGTCCGCATTGATCGCGACACCTTGAGAAAGCACTAATTGGGAGATGATTATTAATCCCAGAAAAGAGAGAAAAAAATTTTTCATCTGGAAGTGTATTTCTGATAACCAAAGTTAATTATCAGTGGTTAAAGTTATTGAAAAATAGAATCGAAAGAGAAAATGAACAAAAATATCAGATGCATTAGTAGATGAAGTATTTCTATTAAAAAAGGCCGAAAACACGGTAAATCATGGAAACCCATTGCAAAGAATCATCGTCCCATTATCTTCGCGCTGCAAAAAATTTCAGGCTCCGGGTTTACTATGATTACCGTCGGAAACAAGCGATTGACAACAGATGATTTTTCCCGTCTCAGTAACAGGGAGCATACTGTCCTACTGGATTCTTCTGCGCTCAGGGATGTTACCCGATGCTTTGATTTTATAAAAGACTTTGCTTTTGACCGCGTGATATATGGGATCAACACCGGGTTTGGGCCAATGGCTCAGATTCGCATTGATGACCCTGATCGAATTTTTCTTCAGGAAAATTTAATACGAAGCCATAGTAATGGCGCAGGTTCAACATTAACAGTGGAAGACTCCCGTGCAACCATGCTTGCGAGGCTGAACACACTGATGCTCGGTTATTCCGGAGTTCATCCGGATACCGCCATTCTGCTTTGCAATATGCTTAACCATGATATTACTGCCACGATCTATGAAAAAGGTGGTGTAGGGGCTAGCGGTGACTTGGTGCAACTGGCACATCTCGCGCTCAATATGCTGGGTGAGGGAGAGGTTATATATAAAGGAAAGAAAACAGAGGCAGCAACGGTATTTAATAATGTTGGATTAAGCCCTCTGTCTATTCATTTGAGAGAAGGACTCGCCATATTGAATGGCACTTCTGCAATGACGGGTATTGGGATCAACAATGTAATCAGGTCATTAAAATTTTTCAATGCTTCGCTTCTTTTTTCATCCATGATCAATGAAATGGCAGAGTCTTTTGATGACCCCTTTTCAAAAGAACTCAATGCCAGCAAAACCCATACGGGACAACAATATGTAGCGAAAAGAATGAGACATATCCTTACCGGAAGTAAAATGATCCGGAATAGAGCGGGCTACACTTTCACCATGGATCATGCATCAAAACAGTTTGAAGATAAAGTTCAAGAATACTATTCCCTGCGATGTATTCCGCAGATACTAGGCCCTGTTTATGATGTAATTTCAACGGTAAAGACTACGCTTGAAGACGAGGTTAACTCGGTTAGCGATAATCCGGTCATTGATTTTCGAAACAAAGGCGTTTTTCACGGCGGCAACTTTCATGGCGATTATATTTCACTGGCTATGGATCATCTCAGAATTGCGATGACAAAAATGACCCTGCTGGCAGAAAGGCAACTGAATTTTCTTATGAACGACCGGCTAAATAAGAGGCTCCCTCCATTTCTTAACAGGGGAACTGCGGGTCTGAACCTCGGTATGCAGGGAATGCAGTTTACGGCCACCTCGACGACAGCAGAGAATCAGGTGCTTTCCACTCCCATGTATATTCACAGTATTCCCAGTAACAACGATAACCAGGACATTGTAAGTATGGGGTGCAATTCAGCACTTCTCACCTCAAGAGTTCTCGAAAACCTGAAGGTGGTGTTGAGTATTCAGGCCATATCATTGATTCAGGCGACCAGAATACTTGGCTGCCGGAAACAGATGACCGAGGCTACCGGAAATTTTTTCGATACCTTCTCCCCTCTCCTGCCTGAAATTTCAAACGACAGTCCGGGGTACAAGATCATCCAAGATGTAGCTGAAAAAATAGATTGTTATTTCGGTATTGAGATGTAACAAATCATCACTGACTGGAAGCGGTTGTTTTTCACATTGGGTTTATTCATTGCGCTTTTTTCATTTGCGAAACAATCTTTGCTATTTTTTCAACATCATCTGTCAAAATAATTACTTTTATTCAATAAAATCAGGATAATGTACCAGGCTTCGTATATGAAGTTTAAAAAAATAAGGAATATAAGTGCTCCTGCAGGTTTCCAGTATGCTGTTGCAATCTCTCCATTGGAGATCGCCCGAGACAAACAAATACCGGCATTCAAAGAAGTTTTTATTTTCAATAGAAGTTCAAGTGCATTATCATGAGAAAACAAATCCCAATGAAAACTCTTTATAATACTCTTCTCTTTTCAACCCTCTTTTTTTGCTCCGCCAGTTCACTGATGGGACAGAGCAAAGCTCAGATTTTTGACGGGAACACCGATATTACGTGGTTAGGACTTGACTTCTCCCAGATGCTTTATATCGGCACTGCTTCTCAGATGGGAGAGGCGGGTGAGGTCACCAGCGCTGACATAAAAAACAAGTACGTTCCTGCGTGGAATAAGTTGTTCATAGATGAAATGGAGAAGTATAATGTTGCCGGTGCCGTACACCGTCGCCAGGTCAACTATGCTCTCGATGTTACAATGGCAGCCAACAAAAAACTTGATAAGGATTTCTTTGGTTACAATCCCAACGATTACACTAAGGTAAAAGAAGCAGATATAGTGCAGCTTGTCAGCAATTACGACTTCAATGGAAACAGTGGAATTGGCATGATGATGTTTGTATGCGGTATGAGCAAGGCCAAAGAAGAAGCCTGTGCATATCTATGCTTCGTGGATATGGAGAGAAAAGAGGTGCTTCTTACAAAGTTTATCACCGGTCATGCCGGAGGGTTCGGATTCAGGAATTTTTGGGCACGCACCTTTTATGAAATGCTCAAATCGGTGAAAGACAATTACAATATGTGGGCAAAACAGTAGCATACTGGTTCTTCCGGCTATTGTAATTATTTTCGCGTCGGCACTGAACGGATCACAATACAACTACTCCTGTTTCTTCGTGCAACATAATTAGTCAGCAATGACCGGCACATTAATAAAAACAAATTACACTTGAAATACGCATTAGTAACCGGCGGATCCCGCGGAATCGGAAGAGTAGTTTGTCAGAAACTCGCAGAGCAGGGATATCATATCCTGATCAATTTCAAGAGCAACAGAATTGAAGCCGAAAAAACAGCAGAGCTGGTAAGAGCCTCTGGGGTTGAAGTTGAGCTAATACCATTTAACACCGCCGATCATTCCCAAGTGGAGTCCGTACTTGGAAGTTGGATTGAAAAAAACAAGGAAAAACACATCGAGATATTAGTCAACAACGCAGGAATCAGGCAGGATACACTGCTGATGTGGATGACGGATATGCAGTGGAAAGATGTGCTGGGAACAAGTCTTGACGGTTTTTTTCACGTAACCCAGCAGGTCATTTCCGGAATGTTACAGCGCCGCTATGGCCGCATCATCAATGTCGCCTCATTATCGGGGATAAAAGGGATGCCGGGTCAGACAAATTACTCTGCTGCCAAGGCTGGTCTTATTGGTGCAACAAAGGCATTGGCACAAGAAGTGGGAAGACGCGGAGTCACGGTTAATGCGGTAGCTCCAGGATTTATCCGCACAGATATGACCACTGGTCTGAAGGAAGATGAGCTGAAGTCTTTGATCCCGGTTCAGCGGTTCGGAGAGCCGGAAGAGGTGGCAGATGCTATCGCTTTTCTGGCTTCGCCAAAAGCGAGCTATATCACGGCAGAGGTATTGAATATTAATGGCGGACTCTACTCGTAGTTTTGATCCGGTTGCTGCAATATAACAATCGAGCAAGATAGTTTCTAAGTGTAAAATCAGGGAAAAAGTCAGACTTTGCATTTTCCGGATATTTTTGCCCGCGGGAAGGGGACAATAGGAGAAGGAATTAAAGACCAAACGAAACCAGTTACAAAGGAGTATGAGACGTGTAGTGATTACCGGTATTGGGATTTACTCCTGTATTGGTAAAAACCTAAAAGAGGTACTGCAATCACTTTATTCCGGAAAATCGGGAATTGTTTTGGACGCTACCCGAAAAGAGATGGGGTATCGTTCGGGACTCACCGGCTCCCTCGAAAGACCGGTTCTCAAAGGCATTCTTGACAGGCGTGCGCGCATCATGCTGCCCGAGCAGGGAGAGTATGCATATATGTCAACGGCCGAAGCACTGAAAAACGCACGGTTGGAGCAAGATTACATTGATACTCATGAGGTCGGGATCATTTTTGGAAATGACAGTTCAGCCCTGCCTGTGGTGGAAGCCACAGATATCATTCGGGAGAAAAGAAATACAATGATGGTTGGTTCAGGTTCAGTGTTTCAATCGCTGAACTCTACTGTGAACATGAACCTCGCCACAATATTCAGGCTTAAGGGGATCAACTTTACGGTAAGTGCAGCCTGTGCAAGT
>JADLBA010000047.1 GCA_020848015.1 Crocinitomicaceae bacterium
TACCAACCTCTGGTGTGCGCAACGGCTATACAGGTGCCATCTTTGAAACCGACCGGGGGTCATACTACTCTTCGGACTATCTCGGTGACGATACCACCTACGATTTGAATTTTTCTGGAAGCTGGGCAATAATGAATAATTATTACAGGTCATTTGGGCGCTCTGTCCGGTGTATTAAAGATTAACCTTCATTTTCTGTTGCCACTTTTTATTCGTAATGGTTGATCAGTCAGAGGTATCACCTTTTATTATTCATATCACCCCGCTTTTTCTCATTAAAAAAGTCGCACTTTTGTTTTTGCAGACACCGTCTCTTAACCGGTAATCGAAATGCAATTCATTTCCTGTAATCTCGACTTCAAAGCACTTATTGACAAAAAATTCTGGGTATTGTTTTGAGATTGTACAAACTTCCACATCGTGGGTCGCAATAATTCCCTGGGTACCCTTTTCGCGCATCTTTTCCAGCAACTGAAGGGTGCCGTTTCGTTTGTCATCTGAATTTGTTCCCCGCAATATTTCATCAAGGATAACAAAGGAATTTTTTCCGTTTATTTTATCTATGATTGACTTCAGCCGGCTAATTTCTGCAAAGAAATATGACTTGCTGTCTGCCAGTGAGTCGTCCACCCGCATCGAAACGAGAATATCTGCCGGGCAAAGAGACGCTTCGCTTGCGCAGACGGGAGCACCGCAATTGGCAAGCACCATATTGACTCCGAGAGCCCTCAAAAAGGTACTCTTTCCTGACATATTGGAACCTGTCAGCACAATGAATGAGTGTTTTTCAAAATTCACATCATTGCATACCCTTCGTTCATCGGGAAGCAATGGATGCCCCAGTTGTAAAAAATACAGCGACGGTTGATCAGTGATGAGGGGGAAACAATAATGTGGGTGATTGAATGAAAAATTGGCTAAACTATTCAGTGCCTCAAAGTGGCCGATTGCCGCAAACCAGTTTTCCATTTCACCGGCATATTTTGCTTTCCACCGTACGAGAGAGGTGTATATATGAAGATGAAATAGACCGGTACCACTGAATAGTAATAGGCCAACGAGATTTTGAAAAGAGGATAAACTTTCTGTTATTGATGACAGTTTTTTTATTTTGTCTGCCGCGCTCTTGCCGCCAAATATCAGTTTGTCGCGCAAAGCACATAATGCAGGTTCAGTAAATTTTTTTTCTTCTATCTGGTTCAATAAAAGTGAACAATGAAAAAAACTCTCTTTCACCTCATCAAATGCATTTATTTCGGTTAAAATCTTTTTCTTGTGGATGACGATAAGTGTTAGGTTGAAGAGAAAAAGCAGAGTGCTCAGTCTTATAAAGAGCCACTGACTAGACACAGCAAATAGCAGAATGGAAACAAAGAAAAGCACAGGTATCAAAAAGGTCATCGCACGTTGAATTGCCGAGAGTGGAGGTGTGGAAGTTTGGCTCCATGCAACCAGTGAAGAATATTTTTTTGCATCATCTTTCATTAACCTTGCATGAGCAAACAATTGTTGCCGCCACTCGATATCGGGACTTAATTCTTTCACTGCTCTCTGATGGTTTAGGATGTTCTCATTAGTATGTTTTACGGAAAGGAGTGATGCGAGTTTTAACCTTCCGGATTGAGTAGCAGTTCTGTTTAGAAATGCAAATAGGCTATACTTCCCAAAGATGTCAAGATCATGAGTATAAAGATGATTATGGGCATTGAACTCAGCGCCGTCGTGAGAATCCTCTCGCTGCCGGGTAGCAAATAATAATTCCTCTTCATTGATGGACAGTAACTCCCGTTCAATAGCCTGTTTTTGTTGAATTTTCCAATGCTTTCTTATGAAAAATACAAAAGCAATGGTGCCTGCAGCAGATAATAGAAAGTATGTTTCGTTGGTGGATTTCCAGTAGCCAACTACACCTCCGGCAATCAACAAAACGGACAGCAGCCGAAGTTTGCCAAGGACATCCGATTTCTTTTGCAGAACTGAAGTGGTTTGTTGTAAGTGTATTATCCTCTCACGATAGATATTCATTGTGATCCCTATATAAAAGTGTAAGTTGCAAAGAAAATAAAACCGCACTCAGCATTCTTCTGAATTTGCGTTGTAAAAATCAGTAGTGAATGAATCAGGGAAAATGGTTGCCTCATTTGGGTTATTTTTATCTATGAATTTATATGCTTCTTAATGAACATCATCTTGGTAGCGATAAATTCCGGTTTAATTTGAAAAAAGAATCGAATGAAGTATTTCGATATAGGGTGTGGACTGACCTTCGCGCTCTATCTAAGCCCCGTTGTGGATGTACTGAACTTTGCCCTTATGGACAAATCCATTGTGCGCCATATCTGCATATACAATACGCAGGGTCAATTGATGGGGAATTTTCTGAATATAAAAAAGTAGATGAGGAGCGTTGGACAGCGGAAAATTATTTCGCACGGAGAATATATGGTAAGAGTACATTTGGTAAGCATATTTATAAAAATTGATTGATTTCTCATATTCCTGTAGTCACACAGTGGTGAAAATATATATCAGCAAAAAGAATAGAGTTTAGTGAAACGATATTGCTTTTATCTCGTACAATACATTGATAAAACAGATCGTATGCGACTATTATTACTTTTTGGGGTATTGATTAGCATTGAGTGTTCCGCACAGCTTGGCAAGATCAATCCGTACGTCATTACTTTTAATGGAGAAAAATTTGATGGGCAACAACTCTCCTACGATTCGCCGATCATGAAACCTTCCCATTTCAAGGTAGATGGAAATGTATTCAATGCTGCTGATGTTGCATTTTTTCAAAACAATCACGGCTACTTTGCGAACCTGGCTAAATTGTATTCAGACAACTCTGAGCGTTATGCCATCCGAATCAGATCAGGCATTCTTCATCTCTACGAGGAAATTAATATTGATGCCTACGCACAAGAAGAGTTACAGATAACAGAAAACAGTAGTTCAATGGAAAATGAAATGCTCGCTACTTGGGAGTATTTTCAATATTATACAAAGAACAATGGCCCGGTGAAAAAGGCCAACTATAAAAATCTGAAAGCCGATCTTTCTGATAATCCGCTCAGTGCGCATTCCATGAAGAATTACCGCAACTACCGTATTCTGCAGGTAGCAATGGTTCTCGCGGGCGCTGGATTGGTTTCGATGGATATTGCACGGCAGAGCAATCAAGCAGTGCAGTTTACCCCTTGGATGGCAACGGGAATTGTCATTGGTGGTTCAAGTTATTTTCTTGAATCGGCCAAGGAAAATGAAAAGTGGTTAGCGGTTGATTCCTACAACAAAGGAAATAGTATGGATACATTGACACAATACTGAGCCACTACTATTTGATATTTACCGAAAAAAATAGTAGAGTAGTGTGAAACGAGAGCAGGAGTAATGCACCTCCTGTACTCACACTAACAAATAATACTCAGTTAATGAAATAGAGTAGAAAACATACCCGAAGATCGTTCAATAAATCACTCCGTTCTGTTCATTGCACAGCCGAAACTTCATAAATGATCAGACGAATCCCAAGTTATAAAACTATTTCGACTTGAATTTTTCTATGGCTTGGCGGGTGAATTGAGAGAGTACCAACCGACCGCTGATACCGGCTCTTTCCATCAGCAACTCATCCCAGTTTTCGGTACCTTTCCATAATATTTTCTTCAGTTCACGCATTGCTTCAGGGCTGCTGACTGAAAGTTGTTTTGCAAGTGCTTCAATAGCCTCATCCATTTTGCTCTGCGACTCGAACACTTCGTTGTAAAGTCCCTTTTCACTTGCCCATTGAGCAGATGCCCATTCAGTGGCATTGATTGCGAGTTTGGACATCGCAGAGACTCCTATTTTCCGCTCCACCGCAGGACCAACTACAAATGGGCCTATCCCCACAGCTAATTCGCTCAGCTTTACAGAAGCATTGCAGGTAGCAAAACAATAATCGGCTGCACTGGCAATACCAACGCCTCCTCCAACAGATTTGTTATGTACTCTTGCGATGATCAGTTGAGGACATTTTCTCATGGCATTGATCACAAGTGCAAAACCTGAAAAAAAATGTTTACCGCTGTCGAGATCGCGGATTGCGATCAGTTCATCAAAGCTGGCTCCGGCGCAAAACGCTTTTTCTCCCTCACTCCGCAGAATGATCACGCGCACACTTTCATCAGCGCCTGTTTGTTCAATGGTTACTGCTATCTCACGCAGCAGCAATCCCGGCAGTGAATTACTCTGTGGGTGGAAAAAAGAAATAGTAGCTATACCGTTGTTCTTAGAAATAGTGACACGGCCTTGTTCCATCAGTGATATATCAATTTTGTACGAAGCCTGTTACACAATTGGATGTTTATCCTCTATTTTTTATCGGTACGTAATCGCGCTCGTTATGACCTACATAAATTTGGCGCGGTCTTCCAATGGGTTCTCCCTGTTCAATCATTTCTTTCCATTGTGCAATCCAGCCAGGCAGACGGCCTAATGCAAACATGACAGTAAACATTTCAGTAGGAATACCGATGGCGCGGTAGATGATTCCTGAATAGAAATCTACGTTCGGATAGAGTTTGCGCTCTATAAAATATTCATCTTTCAGCGCGACATCTTCGAGTTGTTTAGCTATGTCTAACACAGGGTCTTTGATGCCAAGTTTTTTCAGCACATCATCGCATGCTGTTTTGATAATCTTCGCACGCGGATCAAAGTTTTTGTAAACACGGTGTCCGAAGCCCATCAGGCGGAATGAATCATTTTTATCCTTTGCCTTGTCAACCCATTTGGCCACATCGCCACCATCTACTTTAATGCGCTCCAGCATTTCAATTACAGCCTGATTAGCCCCGCCATGCAGTGGGCCCCAGAGAGCGGCAATACCGGCAGCAATGGATGAGTATAGGTTACTTTGTGAAGATCCTACCATACGCACTGTAGAGGTAGAGCAGTTTTGCTCATGATCGGCATGTAGTATCAGCAGTTTGTTCAGCGCGTCGTCCACTACGGGGTCCACTTCATATTCCGCAGTGGGCAGCGCAAACATCATATACAGGAAATTCTGTGTATAGCTGTAGTAGTTCTTAGGGTACATGATCGGATGACCGATGCTTACCTTATGCGCCTGTGCCGCAAGGGTGGGCATTTTTGCCATCAGTCGCTGCATGGTCATTTCAATGTCCTTGAACGGGCGGTTCGGGTTCAACGATTCAGGATAAAACGTGGACATGGATGCGATCATTGATGAAAGTACTCCCATCGGATGAGCGCCTGTCGGGTATGCCTCATAAAAGCGCTTCATGTCTTCGTGCACCAACGTATGATGAACAATGCCCGATGAAAAGTATCCGAGCTCTTTGGTTGTCGGGAGCTCACCATAAATCAGAAGGTAGGCTACTTCGAGAAACGAGGCATCTTTTGCAAGCTGCTCAATGGGATAGCCCCGATAGCTGAGAATACCCTTTTCACCATCGAGGAAGGTGATGGCGCTTTTTGTTGCACCGGTATTTTTGTACCCGCTGTCAAGAGTAATATAACCGGTTATATCGCGTAGTTTTGTTACGTCAATCCCTTTTTCGTTTTCAGTACCTGTAATGACGGGGAGTTCGTACTCTTTGCCATCGAGGATCAGTTTTGCTGTTTCGCTCATTGAAAATTCGTGAATTTATCTTTTCTAAAAACGGCTGCAAGATAGCGGTTGGTATTCTTTCCGCAAAGTCTTTTCAGTACTTATACAAACGATGTCCGAAACTGTAGTCGGAATAATCTATTTCACACAGACAGACAGGGGCGCTGCTAATTAAAAGCATTCAGAAATATCCGGAAGATTCAGTTATTCGTTCTTCCAGGCAGGAGTGAATTTGCTTTGGTATTCCTGCCATTGCTCTTGGGTAGTGATTGTTTTATAGCTGTTGCTGGCAAAGAGTTTTAGAAAAAGCTCTAACTGCGCGGGGGTTTTATAACCAACCACAGGGCTGATATAACCACCTTCTTCATCCATGAAAACAAGGGTAGGATAGGCAGACACATTCAGGTAACGGGCAAAATGGTGAACACCATTGCGACCAGGCTTGTTTTTTACATAATCGGGGTTTTTATAAGTGACACCTTTGAACAACAGGGAATCAGGCGATTCAGCGTCAAATTTTACAGAATAAAAGTTTTTGTTCAGGTAGTCAATTACATCTTTGTCGCCGAAAGTCTTTTGTGTCATCAGTCGGCAGGGGCCACACCACTGAGTATAAACATCAATCATGATCTTGCGCGGCTCGACAGCCTGCGCTGCCACTGCCTGTTCTACCGTCAGCCATTGGACATGGTCTGCGGGAGGTTCGGTGTTCTGTGCAAAAAGAACAGAGGAAACGGTTGATAATAGTAAAATAAAAGCAGATACGGCAGCCGTTTTGTATTTCATTTTTGTCATTCAGATTTCCTTTTTGGAAATAAGTCTTGTAAAAGTAAAGCTATTCATGCTGTTGTACAATTCCGGAAAGGAAAGGTTAAACAACACTTTGTTAAACAGGGAAAACAACAATCGAGCCGTTTGAGGATGGCAAAAGGTCTGCCTACCGGACATCGTGCATCATCTTAAGCATCTTTTTGCTCAGGATAAAGAGCACAATCGAGGCTGCACCAGCCATGAATACAAATAACATAAAAAAGTCATATAGATCTTTGATAGGAAGACCGGCAAATTTTTTAACGTTGGGTATTTGATTCTCCTCAAAAAACTTAGCAACTTCTTGTTTTTTATTCTCATCAGTTATTCGGGATAATTTAATTTTTTCCATTGGAATAACTGCGGTGTTATTGATTTGCGATGCCTTTGATTCATCGAAACCATCAGGGAAAAGTTTTAGCTGGCTTTCATCTTCCACCTTATGAACCATCTCAATAGCGACCACCGGTTCAGGGTATAAAGCGCTCAGTGTTCCGGCGAATTTGTTTGCCGCTGAAGTAGATAAGAACCATACGCCCATCAGAAGGGAGGCAAACTTTACCGGAGCCAGCTTATTCACCATTGAAAGCCCGATCGGCGATAGACAGAGTTCTCCAAATGTGTGAATGGTATAGAGACTGATCAGCCAGATCATTGAAACCTTGACACCCGACTCTAATCCTTTTACACCAAAGGCAATAATAAGATACCCCACTGCCAGCAAAAAGAGACCAACAGCTTGCTTATAGGGAGAGGCCGGTTCCAAATTCTTTTTTCCGAGGCTGCTCCACAGCAGTACAAAGAGAGGAGCGAAAATCACAATGGCCACAGCATTGATACTCTGGAAATAGGAGGCGGGGATAATAGTGCCAAACAGGCTTCGGTTTGTCTGCTCTTCAGCGAAATAGGTAAGTGAAGCCCCAGCCTGCTCAAAGGCAGACCAGAAGAAGATCACGAAAAATGCAACAATATAAATTACCCAGATTCTTTCACGTTCAATTTTAGTGAGTGTCGGATCACTGATAATATAGCCGGGAGCAGCAATGGTCAGAGAAAAAATGAAACAACCAATAATATCCATTTCAAAGACCCAGTGAAAGACCCCGAAAAGCGCGGCAAATACACCCAACCAAAGGAAAACGGTATTATAAGATGAGCTTTTTTTGTTTGCAGGAGCATCCAGCAGAACATGTTCCGCCTGTGAGTCATAGGCATGAGAGCTATCTCTTGCACTATTGGGTTTTTCACCAATTTGAACCCCTTCAGGGGTTACGATGTACTTATTTTTTAGAGAAATGAAAAGCACCAAGCTGATGCACATCCCGATTCCCGCTGCGAGAAAACCCCACCTGAAATCTTCCGGATTGCCGGTGTCTCCCAAATATCCGCA
>JADLBA010000048.1 GCA_020848015.1 Crocinitomicaceae bacterium
CTCTGTACTCAAAGGGTTCGTAATACTCCACCACTACTTCTGAACCCCTGATAGGTATCGTAGCAAAAACTTTATTTCCAGTATTGTTACGTACGGTCAACGGGCCTACATAATCCTTGTGTCCCCCATCATATATATACATTTTCGCTCCCTCCGGCAGGTCAAACATTCCAAAAGTCACAGAAAGCGACAATGCATTTTGACATCGGATACCCAACATCCACAGGCGATCGCCGCCCGGAAGATTGATCCATTGCCCCGAAGTCTGCGGATCGAAATGCACTCCAATGGCAGATGCAAAACGATAAGGGACAGATTTATCTTCGTTCTGACTGTCTTCATCAATTAGTGCCTCCACATCGAGCAAAGGAAGTGTCTGCCATAATGGATCAAGAGAAGCACTTTGCGACATATTCCATGAAACAGGAGTACTCTCTGCTCCAATCTGACAGTCTCCTACTTTAAAAAAAAGAAGACAGGATGCTATCACTAACAATCGGAAATTCATCTTAAAGATTACTGATTAATAGACCTAAAAAAAATCCGCAAAGTTGTATGCAAGATAGATTTTTATTCGGTTATGATATCTATTTTTTAAAAGAAAAAATAATCCGGTGGAAAAAAATACCCGGTGCAAAAATTCTGCTTTTATATACCAGACAACTATTTGATACGCCTACAACATCTCATAATCAAATACCAGGACACAATGACCCCTCAGTTACCGTTTGCAACACTGCTCTTGATCTGTTTCGAATCACAAGCTCAGACTATGTGCATTGATGAATCACTAATAGATACTGAGGCTGTTTGCCCTGCAGTATTCGACCCTGTGTGTGGATGCAATGGCATAACGTATAATAATTCCTGCGAAGCAACCACTCAGGGTGGTGTCACTTCTTGGACAGAAGGTGCCTGTCAGTGTGTGGAGCTTCCGCCAGATATTGATTTTGGAGAGTGCGAAATGGCACTGGGATGGATACTCACTGCCCATGGCTGTGTAATGATGTCGGGATGCAGCACAACAGGTTCCGATGGAATTGATTATACCCATCACTTCTACCAAACACAGTCATTTTGCGAAAGTCCGTGTCAACCAACTAACGATTGTATCAACCCCGAAATAATTGATTCATTCTTTCAATGCCCCTCACTGTGGGAACCGGTATGTGGATGCGACGGTGTTACCTACCCCAATTCCTGTATTGCATTTCACCACTATGGGGTTACCCAGACTTCGGTGGGTGAGTGCGCTTATGAAAACGACTGCTTTGATGTTTCGTTGCTCGACTTTGGCCTTTGCGATGCCTTTCTTGGCTACGCCTACAGTGGAAATTCGTGCAGTGGTATCAGTGGCTGCGGCTACGTTATTGACAATATTGATTATTCTCCTTACTTCTATGAAAATATTGAAGATTGCAATGCCGCCTGCGCCAATTATCAGCCCGTGTGTATTAATCCTGCACAAATCAATGAAAATATCGTTTGCCTCACGCTGTGGAATCCCGTGTGTGGCTGCAACAATGTGACCTACTCCAATACCTGCGTTGCTTTCCACCAAAATGGAATCACTGCCTGGACGCAAGGCGAGTGCCCAAACAGTGTCGGGGTTATTGATCTTGGCGGACTATTGATGTATCCAAATCCAGCCAATGAAGTGCTAACTATTTCTTTCCCCGAAAAGAGCAGTCATCTCATCAGACTTCTCGAAATATCCGGAAAAGAATTGAGGCGAGCGAATAGCAATGGAGTAAACCCGATTGAAATGGTATTGACAGAATTCCCTTCGGGGTTATATGTTCTCGAAGTAACGGGAGAGTCCGGAAATATTACACATCAACGGATAATCAAGGAGTAAACAGCATGAAATTAAGTAAAACAAAGGGGCTGTTGATACAGCCCTTTTTGTACTATTTTATTTTTTCAACAAATCCCGTATCTCGCGAAGCAATACCTCTTGTGCAGGTGGAGCGGGAGGCTCCGCAGGTGCGGCTTCCTGCTTTCTCTTCATTTTATTAAATGCTTTTACCATCAGAAAAATAACAAATGAGATCGCTACAAAATCAATTACTGACTGCATAAATGCCCCGAATTTCATCACAAGGGCGGGTTCCAGCACTGAGCCATCGGCAGCCTTGACCTCATCTTTCAATGTAAGTGGCAATGCATCATTGAGCTGAACGCCGTTCAGAACAAATCCCAGCAGTGGCGAAACAAGGTTATCAACTAATGAAGCGACAATTTTCCCAAAAGCGGTTCCGATAACAACACCCACCGCGAGGTCTATCACACTCCCGCGATTCAAAAATTCCCTGAATTCTTTTAGCATAATAACATTTTTTTTATTAATAAAATATTTTCTTCCCCATTTCAGGGATGCTTGCCCTTTGAACTTATTCTGAAAAGCTCTCAGAGACATTTCGACAAATAAACAAAAAGTTCTTTCTGCCCGATAAGTATAGCAGGAATAAAAAAGCCCGGACTTGCTCCGGGCTATAAATAAAACTGCCGAAAGACATTATTTCTTATCGTCTTTCACTTCTTCGAAATCAACATCTGTTACTTCTGCATCAGAACCTTTGGATTCTGTATCAGTTGCTTCTCCTGCAGTAGATGATGTATTGTTATACATTTCCTGGCTGGCAGCCTGAAAAGCAGCATTCAAATGATCCATCGCAGGTTTGATTCTATCTATGTCCTTTTCTGCGTGTACCTTCTTCAGATCAGCAAGTGCGGTTTCGATTTGCTGTTTCTTATCGGCAGGAATTTTTTCACCGAATTCCTTTAGTTGCTTTTCAACTTGGAAGATGAGCGTATCGGCCTGATTAACTATATCGGC
>JADLBA010000049.1 GCA_020848015.1 Crocinitomicaceae bacterium
AAATCGTTGTACTCGATAATACTCTCAGCCAGCAGGGCGAACCGGTAGATCTCTACACAATAGGGCAGGGGCAGGTAGAACTGGTGGCAGGGTCGCGTGGTGATGCATTCTGGTTATGGGATGTGCTGAATGCTGAACTGATCAGAGTAGATCAGCAGTTCCGGAAAATGAATTCAACAGGAAACCTTGCCACACTTCTCGGGGTAGGTCTGCTTCCTGTACAAGTGGTTGAAAAAGGAAGTTATGTTTATCTTGTTGATCCTGTCGAGGGAATATTTGTTTTTGATCTGTATGGCAATTACCGCACGAGAATAAAAGCAGAGATACAGGGACGAATTGTTGTTTCAGACGAACGGATTTTTTTCAGAAATGAAAATGATTTATCCATTCTTGAACCGGATAAGATCACAGAGAAAGTTATTGCTTTTCCAGATTCGGTGCGGGGCGATTTTCAATTTTTTCGCCAGCGACTCTATATCCTGAATCCGAATGGACTGGGTATCTACAGGCTGTCTGAATAAGCGGTGTTTGTCTCAAAACTTTTAAACACTCAAGAACGTCGGTTCCGTGAATCCCTTGGTAAACAAGGGGGGAAAATCATCAAATATCAACATATAGAGAATAGGCCACGCAATAGCTAACAATGCATTTTGGCCATTCTCTTTTTTTATACTTTCGGAACCGTAATTACCTAAATAGATTATGCACATTGCCATCGCAGGAAATATTGGTTCCGGTAAAACTACCCTCACCACTCTCATTGCCAAACACTATAAATACCAGCCACACTTTGAGGAGGTTGATGAGAATCCATACTTAATTGACTTCTATAAGGATATGCAACGCTGGTCGTTCAATCTTCAGGTTTTCTTTTTGAAGAGCCGCTTTCGCCAACTGATAGAATTGAAGCAGAGTGCAAGGAAAATCGTTCAAGACCGGACAATTTACGAAGACGCATTCATTTTCGCCCCGAATCTTCATGCTATGGGACTGATGACAACCCGTGATTTTGAGAACTATGTGGACCTTTTCAACTTAATGGATGAGTTCATCACTCCGCCCAGTTTGTTGATATACCTGCGTGCCACTGTCCCTGCACTGGTCAACAATATTCAGAAACGAGGACGGGAATATGAAGAAGCCATCCGCCTCGACTACCTTACACGACTCAACGAGAGGTACGAAGCGTGGATATCAACCTACAACAAAGGGAAGATGCTTGTGATAGATGTGGATGATAATAGATTCCATGAAAAGCCCGAAGACTTGGGTAAAATCATTTCCGGTATTGATGGCCAGTTAAACGGACTGTTCAAATAGCTCCTTTTTGTGTCTGCTCCCGTGCTGAATGTATGAATTTGCGGTGCGTAGGAAATAGTACTTCCTGCGCATTTTTTCCCAACTATCATTCTGCGCCATATCTGCATTTGGCTCTATAGAACTAATGGATGGTTGCTCCCTTTTCTGCCGGTTCGAGTTATATGCCTTTCAGGGGAGCGAGACAAGAAAGAATTAAATTCGCTTTCGCACTCATTTCTTAAAAATAAAATATACCGATATAATAAGGAAAGCAAAGCCCACAAGGTGATTCCATTTAATGCTTTCATTTTTGAAAAAGACAACGGTGAACAATGTAAAAACAACAATGGCAACTATTTCTTGTATCACTTTCAGTTGCCAGAGATTGAACGGGCCGCCGTTTTCAGTATAACCCATCCGGTTAGCGGGCACCTGTAGAGAGTACTCGAACAGTGCAATGCCCCAGCTAAGGAGTATTACTCCAAATAATCCTAATTGGCTGAACCAAGAGTATTGTTTGAAGCGGAGATGCCCATACCATGCAAATGTCATAAAGGCGTTGGAGGCAAACAACAATGCAATTGTGAAAATAGCTTTCTTCATGAAGAGATATGGATGCAATGGTCTGCAACCAATTAATAAAATAGGTTGAGTAGCCCTCAATAAAAGTTATTGGCTGGTACTCCAACTGATCTCCTATTCTTCCGAAAGAACAAAGGTCAGTTGCGATTTTTGTTCATTTGTAATTCCTTTGAGAGTAACATTTTCTATAATATCAAACGTGTTCTTGTTCAGAGCATTCACACACTTTCGGGATTAACGCGCCCCGGTATAAAGTGCAAAAAGTGAAAACAGAAGGAGTATCTTCGGTTTCCCTCACGTTGCTTTCCGATGAAACGGCTCCAGCACTGATTTGTAGGAGATCATTATTAGTAACTTCGATTTTTTCTTTGCGGAGTTCGCCATTGGTATGTGTTTCTTTTTGACTGATGTGTGGTGCGAGGATCAGAGCGACGATAGACATGAGTTTGATCAATATATTCATTGAAGGGCCCGAAGTATCTTTGAAGGGATCTCCTACGGTATCACCTGTTACAGAGGCTTTGTGTGGCTCTGATTTTTTATAATACACCTGCCCGTTGATGTCCACTCCTTTTTCAAATGATTTTTTTGCATTGTCCCAAGCGCCACCGGCGTTGCTCTGGAACATTCCCATCAGCACTCCACATACTGTTACGCCGGCGAGTAGGCCCCCCAGTACTTCGGGGCCGAAAGTAAAACCAACGATTACAGGAACGATTAATGCAATTGCGCCGGGGGCTATCATTTCACGAATAGAAGCCTTGGTAGAAATTGCAACACATTTTTCGTATTCAGGCTTTGCTTTGTACTCCATGATTCCCGGAATCTCTCGAAACTGACGTCGAACTTCATTCACCATATCCATTGCAGCACGGCCAACAGCAGCGATAGCGAGTGATGAGAAAATGAAAGGAATCATACCGCCGACAAACAAACCCGCGAGTACGTCTGCTTTGTAAATATCAATATGAGAAATTCCTGCAACCCCCACAAATGCTGCGAAGAGCGCAAGTGATGTAAGCGCAGCAGAAGCAATTGCAAATCCTTTTCCGGTTGCTGCCGTAGTATTGCCCACTGCATCAAGATTATCCGTACGGTGCCGGACTTCTTCCGGAAGCTGGCTCATCTCCGCGATTCCACCTGCGTTGTCTGCTATAGGCCCGAATGCATCAATAGCCAGTTGCATAGCGGTAGTTGCCATCATTCCCGCAGCAGCGATAGCCACACCATAGAGACCGGCGCAGTAATACGAACCGAAGATTCCACTCGCAAGAACAAGAATTGGTAGTACCGTTGATTCCATACCTACTGCAAGGCCACCAATAATATTTGTTGCGTGACCTGTGCCCGACTGACGTACAATGCTCAATACAGGACGCTTGCCCATTGCGGTGTAGTATTCCGTGATAATGCTCATCAATGTGCCAACTACAAGACCGACCATGATGGCCCAAAACACTCCCATTTTGGTGATGGCCTCGCCACGTGCTGCATCTGTCCAGTTCATGGTGTCCGGCAACATCCAGTTCACAACGAAATAAGAAGCAATTGCTGTCAGGATAATAGAAGACCAGTTGCCCATATTAAGTGCCCCCTGAACATTTCCTTTTTCATCTTTTACGCGGACGAACAGCATACCGAGAATAGAGAAAACAATTCCGAGACCTGCGAGCATCATGGGGAGCAATACCGGGGCAATACCTCCGAATGAGTCGTTTGACACAAGTTCGCGGCCAAGTACCATAGTGGCAAGGATCGTCGCAACGTATGAACCGAAAAGGTCGGCTCCCATACCGGCGACATCGCCCACGTTATCTCCTACATTGTCTGCGATAGTGGCAGGGTTTCGCACATCGTCTTCCGGAATTCCAGCTTCTACTTTTCCTACGAGGTCAGCACCTACATCAGCAGCCTTAGTATAAATACCGCCGCCCACACGGGCAAAAAGGGCAATGGACTCCGCTCCTAATGAGAAGCCGGCAAGCACTTCTAACGCTTTTTCCATTTCTACTCCGTTCACACTTCCACCGGTATTCAACACATAAATCTGATAGAAGGCGATGAAAAGCGACCCAAGACCGAGCACCGCAAGACCTGCTACGCCAAGCCCCATTACAGAGCCTCCGGTAAATGAAACTTTGAGTGCCTGCTTCAGGCTGGTTCTTGCAGCTTGTGTAGTGCGTACATTAGCTTTCGTGGCAATACGCATCCCGATGTAACCGGCGAGTGCAGAAAACACAGCCCCAATAATAAAAGACAAGGCGATAACAGGGCTGGAAGTTTCTACAGTTGTTCCTAACCATGCGAGCAATATGGCAGCAATTACTACAAAATAGCTAAGTATTTTCCACTCTGCTCTGAGGAAGGCCATTGCTCCATCGGCAATGTAACCGGCTAACTGTTTCATATTGGCTTCACCGGCATCCTGCTTGCTGACCCACGCCGACTTTACGGCCATTGCAATGAGGCCGACAATACCTAATGCCGGTACGGCATAAATAAGGTTTTCTAACATACTATTAACGGTTTTAAATTGATTCTCTGGTTTGATTAAAGCGGGCGCAAAAATAGACGAACAAGACTTGGAGGCCAAACTGACAATCAGTGTGTTAGAATATGGTCATGAAAAGTCAGGTCAATTCAGCGTTATCAGGCAGACAAAACCGACCTTTTGCTTATCCATAAAAATACCGCTTGAGTACGGCCTTTTGTCTTAGCCCCCTGAAATGCTGGAGAAAAATCCTAAATCAATTATAGGTCTTCAGTAAATTTACCTAAGCATGAAAAAGCGAAGAAAATTTACCTCACAGGTGTACCCGCCTATTTTGCAGGAAGCTCGACGGGAAGGACGGATGGAGACCATTCGGAAGTACAATCTGTTCTCTCTCTTTTTGATCGTTGGCGGATGAAGTATGAAACAGGGGCATCAATGGTTTATCAAACCAGTATAATGGGATTGATCCCGTTCATCGTGATCTGAAGATGAAAACCAACGACTTTTTTAGGCGATTGAGAACGACAGACACAATAACAGAATTAAAACCCCTTTCAATTCAGTTGAAGAACTTGTTGAAACCTCCAACACAATTTTAAACAGAAGAAAATCAAGAGCAGGTAAATCTCTTGAGCACCATTTGGCAGAAGTATTTTCAAACCGTAGGCATCATTACATTGGCCTGTCTCATTTATCCGGATGCGGATTAAAGTTACCGGTGCTACTACTATAATAAAAAAAGCGAAACTAAAATTGTCCTCTCTTCATTAAGTAAGGTGCACCGGCACTACGGTTTCCAAGAGTCACCGAATGCTTTTTTTGTGCAACCGTTTATAACCGGACATCTGAAGATGACAAAAGAAGCACTATTTTCGCACCCCTTTTCAGGGAAGGGGTTGTCTGAATGATCGGCCAACCTGGTAGAAACACAGAAACCGGATACATGGAAAAAATCAGAAATATCGCGATTATCGCCCACGTTGACCATGGAAAAACCACGTTGGTGGATAAAATGCTTTTGATGGCCAGGACTTTTCGCGATAATCAGGTAATGGGAGAGTTAATTCTCGACAACAACGACCTGGAAAGAGAGCGGGGGATCACCATACTGGCGAAAAATGTTTCTATTAATTACAAAGGATATAAAATCAACATTATTGATACCCCTGGACACAGTGATTTTGGAGGTGAGGTAGAGCGGGTGTTGAAGATGGCAGAAGGTGCATTGTTATTGGTAGATGCATTTGAAGGGCCGATGCCCCAGACGAGGTTCGTTCTTCAGAAAGCAATACAACTCGGACTGAAACCTATTGTAGTTATCAATAAAGTGGACAAGGAAAACTGCACACCCGACGAGGTACATGAGGCAGTATTTGATTTAATGTTCAATCTTGGCGCTACCGAAGAACAACTCGATTTTCCAACGGCTTATGGAGCCGCAAAACAGGGCTGGATGAGTACCGATTGGAAAGTAAAAACGGACTCCATAGAGCCGTTGCTCGATATGGTTATTGAACACGTTCCCGCACCGGTATCAAGAACTGGTATTCCACAAATGCTGGTTACGTCACTGGATTATTCTGCTTATACGGGAAGGATGGCCATTGGCAAACTTCATCGTGGAGAGTTGCGTCCCGGAATGCCAGTCGCCCTAGTGAAAAGAGATTCATCGGTCATCAAAGGGCGCATTAAAGAACTCTACACTTTTGAAGGGCTTGGCAAAAGAAAAGTAGAGTCGGTTGTCTCTGGTGATATCTGCGCGATTAATGGTATGGAAGAATTTGAAATTGGAGATACTTTTTCTGATGCAGAAAATCCCGAAGCATTGCCTACCATTGCGGTGGATGAGCCGACTATGAGCATGCTTTTCACAATCAATGATTCCCCTTTTTTTGGAAAGGAAGGAAAATTTGTAACCAGCCGGCACATCAAAGATCGCCTCACCCGTGAACTGGAAAAAAACCTTGCTCTGCGCGTTGAAGAAACCGATAAGGCCGATCGCTTCAATGTTTTTGGAAGGGGGGTACTCCATCTTTCAGTGCTTATCGAAACGATGAGAAGGGAGGGATATGAGCTTCAAATTGGTCAGCCGCGGGCGCTTATCAAGGAGATCAACGGACAAAAGCATGAACCTATTGAAGAATTGACAATTGATCTTCCGGGAGATATGACGGGCATCGCTATCGAAGCTATAACAAAAAGAAAGGGAGAAATGAAAAACCTTGAGCCACGCGGCGAAAGAACCGTGTTGGAGTTTGAGGTTCCATCGCGTGGCATTATCGGCCTTCGCAGTTATATGCTCACAGCTACGCAGGGAGAAGCTATTATGTCGCACCGATATAAAGAATACCAGCCGATGAAAGGGGATATTCCGGGACGTATCAACGGATCACTGATCTCCATGGAGACAGGCAATGCAGTGGCATACAGCATCAGCAATCTGCAGGATCGCGGCAAATTTTTTATTGATGCAATGGAAGAAGTATATGAAGGCCAGGTGATAGGTGAGCATACCCGCGATAATGACCTCGTGGTGAATGTTACCAAGACCAAACAATTGACGAATATGCGTGCTTCTGGCAGCGATGAAAAGGCGAGAATGGCTCCGGCCATTAAATTCAGCCTTGAAGAAGCGCTGGAGTATATTCAGGCCGATGAATATGTTGAGGTAACGCCAAAATCAATCCGTCTCAGGAAAGTTTATCTTAAAGAACACGACCGGAAACGCTTCGCGAAGGAATTTGCACAATAATTTCCGCGTAAGGCCGCTAGAGGGACGGCCTTTTTCATGTACAAAAGTCTTTGTTATTCACAGGCTTTGTTGGATTGATTAACCTTTTTTTATGGTCTGATCTGTGCTTGGGAATGTACATTTGAATCTATAAAAAAATGATGAATATGATGATGAAGTTGCGTATTCTGGCCGTTGTGCCAATGCTTATAGTTGCCGGGCGCATCTCTGCTCAAATCGAAAACCCTGAAGCGACAACTGAAAAGTTTGCCAGCCTTCTCAACTATATTGAGCACATGTATGTGGACTCGGTGAATGCGGAGAAGCTGACTGAAAAGGCGATCATCGCTATGCTGGAAGACCTCGACCCCCACTCTGTTTACCTTTCGAAGGAGGAATTAAAAGAGGCGAATGAACCTCTACAGGGAAGTTTTGACGGTGTGGGTATCCAGTTCAATATTCTCCACGACACTATTTATGTAGTAGAGCCGATTCAGGGAGGACCGTCAGAGCGCCTTGGCATTCGCTCAGGAGACAAAATTGTCGAAATTGAAGAAAAGGTGGTGGCTGGTATCGGAATCAAAAACAGCGATATCATTTCTAAGTTGCGCGGCCCCCGCGGAACCAAGGTCAAGGTGGGGATTCAGCGCAAGGGCGACAAAGAAATTGCTCACTATGAAATCACTCGTGATAAAATACCGATCTATTCGATTGATGCTACATATATGGTAGCGCCGACTGTGGGTTATATCAAGGTCAGCCGATTTGCCCGCACTACGACCGACGAGTTGCAAAAGGGAATAGCAAAACTGAAAAAACAGGGAATGAAAGACCTGATCCTTGACCTGCAGGGCAACGGTGGCGGCCTCCTCACTTCTGCCATTGAGATGGGCGATGAGTTCATTTCCGGCGACAAGTTGCTGGTATATACTCAGGGAAGGGCATTTCCTAAGGAAGAATTTCGTGCGAAAAAAAACGTGATCGGCAGCTTTGAAAAGGGACGGCTGGTGGTATTGGTAGATGAATCATCGGCTTCTGCCAGCGAAATTGTCAGCGGAGCGATTCAGGACTGGGATCGAGGGCTGATCATTGGCAGGCGATCATTTGGCAAAGGGCTGGTACAGCGTCCGATCCCTCTTCCCGACGGCAGCGCCGTACGCCTGACTGTTCAGAAATATTACACTCCGAGCGGACGGTGTATTCAGAAATCGTACAATGATGGCGTAGATGAATATTACAAAGACAGTAAAAAACGCTATGACCACGGAGAATTTTTCTCGGTGGACAGCATCAAGATGCCTGATTCACTGAAGTATTACACTAACGTGAAGAAACGCATTGTATATGGGGGCGGAGGAATCATGCCAGACATCTTTGTTCCGTTCGATACCACAGAAAACTCGGAATACTTCTATGATCTGAGGAGAACAGGTGTCAACAGCGACTGGGCACTGACATATTCAGATGCTAACAGGGAAAAACTGCTCAAGCAATTTCCCGACCTCACAAAATTTATAGCAGAATTTCAGATTCCGGAAAGCGGCTTAGACGAACTGATCGGGATGGCAGAAGAAAAAGAAGTACCCTTTAACGAAGAACAGTACAATACCTCGAAGCACGCGATTAAGATTCAACTAAAGGCTTTGATCGCCAGGAGCCTTTATGATAATGAGAGTTTTTACAGGGTGATCAATGATCTTAATCCATCGTTAAAAACAGCGGTTGAAGTACTTAAGAATGGCACCTTTGACAAAAAGAATCTCGCGTATTCCGAATTTTTAGATAAAGAATCGCGCAGACCTTAATCCTATCTACTTTTGGATCAATAAAAATTAATTATGAGCAACGGAATTAAAATTGGATTACTGGTGGTAATTGCTGCAGCACTTGGAATTCTAACCTGGCGAATGATCAGGAATGATCACAATGATATTTCGAGCCGTCCGGTGATTCCGGCCACAGGTTCAACTACCGAAACTACCGATGGAGGCTTTAAGAAAGTTAAGAACACAGCAGTGGGTGAAGCTTCTAACAACAGAGCCAAAACGTCCATTATTTTTGATAATTCCGAGCATGATTTCGGAAACCTGAAACAGGGAGATAACGCAGAGTATAGTTTTCGTTTTACCAACACAGGAAAAGAGCCGCTCATCATTGAAGACGCAAAAGGTTCATGCGGCTGTACAGTTCCATCCTACCCGAAAGAACCCATTGCTCCAGGAGCCAATGCTGAAATAAAAGTGAAATTTAGCAGTGCAAACAAGAGTGGCCCCCAAAAGAAAACGGTTACTATCACCGCCAATACGGAGCCGATCACTTCTACACTGACCATAATGGCTAATGTTGAGGTGCCTGCCGGAAACAAGAGTTCCAGCCCGAAAGCAGCTCACTAAAATTTTCTTTTGATGAAAGGAGGGTCGCCGGTGGTGGCCCTCCTTTTTTTAATTGTATCTGTTGAAAACCCAGCGGGATTATTATCTGTTATAATGTTTTCTGTCTCCATATTTGGAGTTTGCCAAAGAAAATAATAGTAGCCTTCCCTGATACAATGAAAGGGAATAATCAATTCAATGAAAAATAATTCTTCAATAAAGAGAATCGGAGTGCTCACCAGTGGTGGCGATGCTCCGGGAATGAATGCTGCTATAAGGGCAGTAGTACGCGGAAGTGTTTTTCACGGCGTGGAAGTGGACGGAATATTTCAGGGGTATGCCGGATTGATTTCGGGCGATTTTAAACGACTGAATGAACGTTCGGTAGCCAGAATTCTCGGAAGGGGAGGAACGATCCTGAAAAGCTCGCGCTGCGTTGATTTTATGAGTACTGAGGGAAGAAAAAAAGCGTTTGAACAAATTGTCAAAAATCAGGTGGATGCTTTGATTGCGATTGGTGGCAATGGTTCGCTTACCGGTGCTCATCTGTTGTATGAAGAATTTGGGATACCTGTCATGGGAATTCCGGGATCCATAGATAATGATCTGTTTGGAACCGATCATTGTATCGGTTTTGATACTGCCACCAACAACGTAGTAGATGCCGTTGACAAGATCAGAGATACTGCCAACTCACACAACCGCCTTTTCTTTGTTGAGGTAATGGGGCGACGCAGCGGATTTATTGCACTCAAATCCGGAATTGCCACCGGAGCCATCGCAATCATACTTCCTGAAGACGAAATGAGTGTGGAAGAACTGGTGGAAACACTGCAAAGATCTGAAAGCAGCGGAAAAACCAGTAGCATCGTCATTGTTGCAGAAGGATCGAAGTCGGGCGGCGCTTATGCCAGAGCGCAGGCGGTAACAAAAAAATATACCCAGTATGAAACCCGTGTTTCGATCCTCGGTCACCTGCAGCGCGGTGGAGCACCGAGTTGCTACGACAGGGTGATTGCCAGTCGTATGGGTCTGGGTGCCGTAGAAGGATTACTCGAAGGAAAAAAGGATTGTATGGTGGGGATCATCAACGATAAAGAAGTCTATACCCCGCTCGAAGTATCAATTGCTAAAAGCAATTTTCCAAACAGAGATGAGTTGCGCATAGCACGGGTACTTTCGATTTGAATGAAATGAAATGAATTTAATAAAGAACAGGAGAAAAGAATGAAAAAAATTGCCATCAATGGTTTTGGAAGAATCGGTCGGATGTGTTTTAGGAGTTTAATGACCAATAAAAATGTGGAAGTGGTTGCCGTTAATGATTTGACGGATGTCCCTACCCTCGCTCATCTGCTTCGCTACGACAGTATCCATGGTAAGTTTAGATTGCCGGTAGAAGTTTCGGGTGAAGCGTTGGTAGTAAATGGCAAAAAAGTTCTCGTATTTGCGCAGAAAGATGCTGCGGCACTCCCGTGGAAAGAACTGGGGATAGACGTGGTCATCGAATCAACCGGAATTTATACAAGCAGGGAAGGAGCCGGCAAACACATTGCTGCAGGGGCGCGCAAGGTAGTTATCAGCGCGCCGGCCACCGGCGTAAAAACGATTGTGCTCGGAGTGAATGAAGAGATGATAACTGCTGACGACACTATGCTATCCAATGCCTCCTGCACAACGAATTGTCTCGCCCCGATGGTGAAAGTGCTGCATGAAAAATTCGGAATAGAAAAAGGATACATTACTACGGTGCATGCTTATACCGCTGATCAGCGCTTGCACGATGCCCCGCACCGCGATTTGCGCAGAGCCAGAGCTGCCGGCCTGAGTATAGTGCCCACTTCTACCGGTGCTGCCAAAGCGGTAGGAGAAGTACTTCCCGCACTAAGGGGCAAACTGGACGGTGTAGCAGTGAGAGTTCCGGTTCCCGATGGATCGCTCACCGACCTTGTGGCCATTGTCAGCAGGGAGGTTACCAAAGAAGAGGTCAATGATGCCATGAATGCTGCCGCAGACGGCAATATGAAGGGCATTATTGAGTATTGTACCGATCCTATCGTTTCGGCTGATATCGTCGGCAACACGACTTCCTGTATTTTCGATGCTGCCCTGACTGCCGTAAATGGCAATCTGGTAAAAATAATGGGCTGGTACGACAATGAAGCCGGATACAGCCAAAGAATATGTGACCTTGTAGAAAGAATATAATTCAACAGAAAAAATGATTTTAATTGCCGATAGCGGATCAACCAAATGCGACTGGGCGCTGACAGACGTGAAAGGTACACGCCTTGGAAACTTTGAGACCATCGGGTTGAATCCTTATCACCGCAATGAGGCATCAATCGGCAAAGAGGTTGCACAAAACAGTAGCCTTGAGGGAATGGCAAATGATATCCAACAAATCTTTTTCTACGGTGCGGGATGTAGTTCTGAAAAAATGTGCTCCGTTGTTCAACGCGGATTAGCAACGGTTTTTACCAAAGCGATGATCTATGTGGATCACGATCAGAAAGGATCTGCATATACTGTGTATGACGGTGAACCCTGCATTGCGTGTATTCTCGGAACTGGAAGCAATTCATGTTTTTTTGACGGAAAAAATACCCGTGAAGAAGTGCCCTCATTGGCGTATATTTTAGGTGACGAAGCAAGCGGTTCTTATTTTGGAAAAATCCTCCTGCGCGAATATTTTTATAAAAAACTCCCCACCGATCTGCGGAGTGCATTTGAAGAAACCTGTGAACCAGAGATAACACAAGTGCTGCACCGCGTTTACAAAATGCCCGATGCCAATGTATATCTGGCAGACTTTATGAAATTTATCGTCCGTTTCTCCTCACATCCACACATTATTTCCTGGGCTGTTAAAGGTATGTTGGAGTTTATTGACATCCATGTGAAGTGCTATCCGGAATGGAAAACTGTTCCGGTACATTTTGTCGGATCTGTCGCATTTTATTTCGAACAAGCCCTTCAAACCGCAGCGAAACAATCGGGAATTCGACTGGGGCGAATTGTGAGGAAGCCGATTGATGGATTGGTGAATTACCATGTGAAATATATGTTTCCGGAAATGCTGAAAGCATAATTCCGGGAATTCAAATAATTTTTATAAAATGAAAAAAATTGCCATTATAGCTCACGACAGAATGAAACCTAAGCTCGTTGAGTTTTTGAAGGAAAGAGAAAACTGGTTGTGGGGTAGAACTTTTATTGCTACCGGTCTTACCGCTGAATTTGTTAAACAGGGAGTAGAATTGAATGTAGAGCACGTAAATCCCGGAAGGGAAGGGGGGTTTAAGCAGTTGACCAAGATGGCTCAGGAAGGTGAATTATCTGCTGTATTTTTCTTTCGTGATCCCGAAATGGTACAAGACTATGAAGCCGAAGTGGTTGATTTTGTCAAAACCTGTATCCGCTGCAATCTCCCTCTCGCTTCTAATCCTGCAAGCGCTGAACTGCTCATCGTCGGATTGATCAAAATGGAGAATTCAACCCGCGTAAAGAACTAAAATTTTTTCTTCTATTAAGTTTTGCAGGGTATTTATTTTCGTTAAAGGCTATGCTATTGCGACTGTGCTTTTTCGAACCACTAAAATCCGATAAAAAAATAGTCAGCTTATTTCAATTTGTAATAACAGGGCCATCAATCAGCGACCAAGCAAATGTACCGACACACTGCAGAATAGGCAATTTATAAAAATTGGGATGTCCTGTTTGTAAATCATAGAGGAATGAGGTGTGCAGAAAAAGGGATTTTTTTTTCGCAAAATTTCCTAAATTTGGCTTGTGACAAGATCATGGAGATTATTGCAAAGGAAAGTGGAAAGCTGGGCAGCGAGTTGCCAGCCCGCTCTCAAAGTCTGCAAGGACAGGTAGTGAAGGTGCTATTGGCTTCTTTTGAAAATTCCGGAACGGATGCCAACCGGGAGGTGCTGTTTCGTATGAGGTGGGTAATGGATGTGTATGACAGTTCTTCGCGCCATTTATTCAATGGTTTTGCTGTGCGGAGTTTTTTATTGAAACTTGAAAGCAGAGAAAAAATCTGGGTAGAGCAACTCTTTTCGTTGTCCAGGCAGTTGGGAGAATTTTTTAATGAAGAGTCAAAGCGAAGTGATGCATTTATTGCCGTGCGAAACCTCGATTATCTACTGTCAGCGGATGATTTTGAAAAAGGAGAAAAAGTGCTGCACCACGAAGTTGAGCGATGGACCGAGGCGGTGGAGGTACGCTGAACTCTAATAATTTAGTAATTTTATTTCTTAGCTAAATACTTAATCAAATGAAAACCAACATCGGGAAACTCGTTCTACTTTTTTCCTTTCTCTTCTTTTTTATTGTATCAGGGACGGCAGTCGCCCAAACACTCCAGTTCAGCAATGTGATTCTCGTAACATCCGGCTCTCCGGGAACTGTACCCACCGGTAAGGTATGGAAAGTAATGTCTGCCATGGGATCCCGGTCAACAACAGGGTCTAGTTATCCAACTTCTCACACTATTGTAGTAGGGGGAAATACGGTCAATGTTGCCTCCTTCACGGGTGGGGCATCGGGGTATTCTTGGGAAGGCTCATGCAATTTTCCTTTTTGGCTGCCGGCAGGGACAACGCTAAGTGTTTCTACGAATATCAATACGATTTCGGTGATTGAATTCACGGTGGTTCCATGATAAAATTTGTTTTGATATGAGTTTGACTTTATATTGTACTATTTATAAATAATGGTTAGCAAAATAGAAATATCAAGGATATTGGTTCCCGTTGATTTTACGGAGGCCAGCAAGAAGGCAGTGCAGCGCGCCCGTGAGCTGGCTCTGAAAACCAATGCGAGGGTAGATATGCTTCACATAGTTCCATCTGCAAAGGACAAGAGTGAAGCTGAAAAACAGCTTCATTCGTTTGCCGAAGAGGCAGACCATATAACGGCACATGCTGTTGTTAAGCAGGGGCCTGTGCTCGATACCATCAGTCAGGTAGCGAAAGACGGGCATTATTCGATTTCAGTTGTCGGAACCCACGGTGCCCGTGGGCTACGGCAACACCTTTTCGGTGCTGATATTCTGAAGTTGATGAAAGATTCTTCCTGCCCAACGATGATAGTACAGGAAGGCACTGACCGTGCCGGAGATATTAAGAAGATATTGTTACCCGTTGGAAGTCACCCGATGTACCGTGAGCTGTTAGAGACAGTTGCCTCTGTCGCG
Organism: Crocinitomicaceae bacterium; assembly: GCA_020848015.1. Classification (GTDB taxonomy): domain Bacteria; phylum Bacteroidota; class Bacteroidia; order Flavobacteriales_D; family Sanyastnellaceae; genus JADLBA01. The sequence continues at coordinate 14,685 of JADLBA010000049.1, forward strand.
GAAGCCTTTGGAGCGAGTGTTACAATTTACCGTATTGTAAGACCTTCTGATGAAAAGAATGAAACGCTTGAAGCCAATATCAACAAAGCTAAGGATGTTTTCTATCACCGAAATATAAAGTGGGATGAGTGGAATACCGATTCAAGTGTATTTTCTTTCGGATTTGCAAAGCAAACACTGATGGATGCGCACAGCAAGGGATATGATCTCATTGGCATCATGCCGTATTCAACCGATTCGCATACTTATTTCGCCAGAGCCGATAAAGAATTGCTGGTATCAAATGAGTTTAATATTCCGATACTTTGTTCGAAAGGAGGAGAGTGATTTGCCGCCTGGTTCAATCTGCCCTTTATAGATTGATACGGCAATACGGAGACTCAACAGAAAGTATTCATACCTACGAAATATCTATGTACTGCTGAACCACGGTTGGGTCTCAATTGTATAGTATGGAGTGAAAGTGCCGGCGATATCGTTGAAATTGATAATCGTGCTGCTTTTCTCTCAATTGATGGCAATATTGAACAACCACCAATTCTTAAAGATCCTTGTACTTCTGAAATGGTTTAACTTTGTTACATATTTCTGTGCGGTGGGTTCTGAAAAATAGAGCGGGAAGAGAAAATGGAATAATCAGATAACCTTCGCGACAAAATATAATCTTTAAAAGTCTCAGTTTTGGAGGAAAATAATCCGGTGTCAACGAATAGTTTTTTACTCAATAAGTACAATGTGCCTGTTCCCAGATATACGAGCTATCCTACTGTTCCATATTGGAATGATAGGATTGACACGATAGACTGGCAAAACAATTTTAAGAAAGAATTTGGGATAGGCAATGCCCAAAATGGTATCAGTCTTTATTTACACCTTCCCTTTTGTGAATCTTTGTGCACCTATTGCGGGTGTTACAAAAAGATAACAGATAATCACAATGTGGAAGACCCGTATATTAAAGCGATTCATACTGAATGGCAATTGTATAAATCCTCCATGGACGGCGTTCCGGTGATCAGAGAATTGCATCTCGGTGGTGGGACCCCTACTTTTTTTTCTCCTGAGAATCTTCGAAAATTATTGCAGCCGATGTTATCAGATTCACTGATACATGAGCAGGCTGACTTTAGTTTTGAAGGTCATCCGAATAATACAACGGTTGAACATTTGCAGGTGCTTTTCGATCTTGGATTCAGGAGGGTTAGCTTTGGTGTTCAGGATAACAACCCAAAAGTTCAACATCTAATCAACAGGATACAGCCATTTGAAAATGTGCAGCGAGCTATTGAAACTGCCCGTAAAACAGGGTATGAGTCAGTGAATTTTGATCTTATTTATGGCCTTCCCGGACAAACCATTGAAAGCATCTTGACAACTATTGAGGAAACAATAAGCCTTCGCCCGGACAGGATCGCGTTCTATAGTTATGCACATGTGCCGTGGACAAGCAAGGGTCAGCGTCTTTTCGATGAAAATGATCTTCCCAAGCCCCATGAGAAGATACAAATGTATGCTCAAAGCAGAACTTTATTTTTAAATGATGGATACCATGATATTGGTATGGATCACTTCGCTTTGGAAACAGATACACTCTATAAAGCCCATAGTAAAGGTAAACTCCACCGCAATTTCATGGGATATACCACACACAATACCGAAATTATGCTTGGCTTAGGAGTATCGGCAATCAGTACTCTCCCCGGAGCATATATGCAAAATGAGAAAAACCTGCACAATTATTATAAAGTGATCAATGACAGGGAATTGCCGGTTTCTAAGGGGTATTTTCTCAATGCTGAGGATATTCAATTCAGGAATTATATTAACGAACTCATTTGTACCGGACATACTGATATTCGACCTGAGGATAGTACTCTTATCCAGCAATACGTGCTTCCTGTACTAAAAAATTATGAGGCTGATGGCTTAGTTGAAATGAAAGACCACTCGATCATTATCACTACCAACGGCAGGGATTTTAT